>QIDJ01000218.1 GCA_003228395.1 Flammeovirgaceae bacterium | reverse complement strand
ATTTTTTAGCATTAATATTTTTATATCTTCCTGGTTTAGCATTCAGCCAGGAAAAAGAGTTGCATTTTATACAGCTTGCCAGAGAAGCATATGCTTCAGGGAACTACCGGAATGCACTAATACACCTTGACAGCGCTGCAAAACTGAGCCCTGCTGATGCCAATATCTATTTGCTTGAAGCAAAAGTTTATTTGGCCCGGGATGAAAAACGAAAAGCTATTTCAAGCTATGATATGGCCATACGCTATAATCCGGATTCAGATGAGGCATACTACCAGCGGGCAAAACTCAGGTATGAAGTAGGAGACCACCGCGATTATTCACTGCTGGATATGCGGTCAGCTATTGACATAAAACCGGATTCTGCCCCGTATTATATTCAATATGCTTACTACCTGTCAAAAACCGACAATGCCCTTACAGGTATGCCTGACATTCAACTGGCGATTGAAAACACCGGAATAGCCATATTACTGGATCCGGAAAACGCGGATTATTATAATATCAGGGGGAAATATAAATACGAGGCAGGCGCACGTCTGGGTGCGATCCTTGATTTTTCACGAGCAATAGGGCTTGACTCTACAATCGCCCGCTTTTATCATAACCGGGGGCTTGCGTATCTGGTAATCGAAGATTATGAAAGTGCAGTAGATGATTTTACCAATGCACTCCGGTTTGACCCATTAAATGAAGACTATCTGCAGAAACGCGGACATTCAAAGTTCAACATGGGTAAATACGAAGATGCAGTGGAAGATTTTACCTTGACTATTAATACGATATACAGGAAATTCACCCTGCTGCCAGGTACTGTTTCTCCTGGTCATCCCTTAAACAAATCGCTGCAACAGGCCTATCTTTTCAGGGGATCTGCTTTACTTCAGATGGAGCAAACATACGAAGCTTGTCAGGACTTCAAAGCAGCAAGAGGCCTGGGCGATCGTCTTGCAGCCAACTATGTGAGCAGGTATTGCCAGTGACAGATTGTGAGTGAAGGAGCTGTGCAAAAAGGATTCAATAAGAAATTTTACCCTGGTGCGGAAGTTACTTCCGTGCCTTTGCCTCTTATTTATTTTGCCTCTACTCCTGGTGCGGAAGTTACTTCCGTGCCTTTGCCTCTTATTTAATTGCTGAAATAGAAGTTGACCTCGCGAAAGATTATCCTACGCTTTCCGGCTCATAAACGCTCCCTCCACATAATACAATACTTCATCCGAATCAATATTGGAATGATTGTAAGGCGCCGGAATGGCCTGCGGATGATAATCAAACAAACGAGGCACAAAGGAGCATATCACAAGGTTATTCGCCTGGAAGGTCTGATGGATGGGCGGAGGCTGATGAATGTGGTAAAGGTTGGCATATATTCCGGAAAAACCGAGCGAACTGACAAGCTCCTCATGAATAACGATCCATCCGGCTTCCTGAACTGAATATGCCGCTTTTCCGGTATGTTCCCAAGTCTGAAATAATATGCCATGCCGGTTTACTGATTGGTTGAACTTAAAATTTGGTTGAGATGATAATAACTAAACGTATAAATGCTTAAATGCGTGAATGCGTGAATGAGCGAGTATCATTTTATCATTTTAGCATTTTAGCATTCTTGCCTTCTTGCATTCTTGCCTTCTTGCATTCTTGCAAAATACCCATTCCTCACTAAATTTTAGCAAAACTCTATTATTAATAGGCTTCTGCCAGCAGGGCGGCTTCATCAAACAATTCAAGCGCCCGGTTGTATATTTCGTTCGAAACAGGATTGAATACCGGATAATAGCCGTTTTCGGCCCATACAAATGAGGCAATATCTGCTTTTACAAAACCTTTAAGCAATGGTAGCGAGTACTGAAATTCGGTTTTATTAAAGGCAATACCCAGTTCTTCGCCAATTACAATAATATTTTGGAGCATTTCATCAGATATGACAAAAGAATTCAGGAAATCATCAAACTGCATATTTTCCAATTCCTCCCTGTTTGCCAAAAAATAGTTGAACGAATATTCCCGAACAGCCCTTTTGTTTATCAGCGCGCGATAGTAGGCCGTTTGCATGGCGGTGTCGTAGGGTACAAAATAATCAGGCATAATGCCGCCACCGCCATAGATGGTTCGTCCTTTGGCCGTTTCAAACTTCAGTGAATCTTCAAATTTGATGCTGTCTGCATGAAAAAATTCTCCATGATCGTACCTGCTTGAAATATCTGAGTAATAATCTTCTCCATTGTTATAAGGCTTCTGGATAGACCTGCCGCTGGGGGTATAATAGCGTGCAATGGTAAGCCGAAGCTCGGATCTGTCATTCAATGATATCGGCATTTGCACCAGCCCTTTCCCGAATGATCGCCTTCCCACAATCAACGCCCTGTCGTGATCCTGTAATGCGCCGGCAACGATTTCTGAAGCCGATGCACTGTATTCATCAACCAGCACGATTACCGGACCACTTTCAAATATCCCTTCCTTTCGGGCATAGTATGATGAATTATAACGGTCGTGTACGCTTTTCTGTGAAACAATAAGTTTTTTGCCGGTTATCAGTTCATCTGAAATGTCTTCGGCGGCGCTCATTAATCCACCGGGATTACCCTGGAGATCCAAAATAAGTTTCGTCATGCCTTTTTCAAGCATTTCGGAAAGTGCACTTTTGAATTCATCGTAGGTTTTGGATCCAAACCGGGTTATTTTAATATAGCCCGTTTCATTTTTGATCATGTAGCTCGCTTCAACGGAACGCTGAGGTATGGTACCTCTTCTAATCGTATAATCAATTTCTTCGTTTTCCCTTATAATTGTAATGGTCACTTCAGAACCAGCCTGGCCCAGTAACCGGTCGGTCACCCCTTTATTGGTAATACCAGTGCCTGCAATGATTTCGCCTTCCACCTGTATCACCTTATCTCCTGATTGCAACCCAATGGTTTTTGACGGCCCTCCTTCCAGCACCCTGATTACATAAACTGTATCTCTGAGTATATCGAACTGTATTCCAATACCTTCATATGTTCCACGCAACTGGGCATTTAACCGTTCCACTTCTTCGCTTGGTATATAGGTTGAATGCGGATCCAACTCGCGAAGCATCTCAACTATAGCATCATCAACGAGCCGCAGGGCATCCACTTCATCCACATAATTCTTGTCAATGCTCAGAATTACATCCTTGAATTTTGCAATACTTCCTGTAATACCATGTAGGGAAGATTTGGGCTCGAGCATGGTAGCGCCGATGAATATACCCGCTACCACAGCAATGGCTATTATTAACGGAAAACGTATTTCTGTCTTTGTATTTCTTATCTTATTCACTTACCTGATTATTAATTCAATATACTTTGTGCATCTCCGGGCTAAAATTACACCTTTTTGTTTAAAACCTATCCGGTGGAAGCAAATCAACATGCAGAATTTCGAGGCCTTAATTTTAAGGTCATAACTTTTATTATCTTTGCAATATTCATTTATGCATTTTGAATTTAAAATGCTCAGCCAAAACAATGGGAAGAATATTGGGCATCGATTACGGATTAAAACGGGTTGGAATAGCCGTTACTGACCCTATGAAGATCGTAGCAAGCCCGCTTACCACCATTGATCAAGCACGTATCATGGAATATCTTCATGAATACCTGTCGAAAGAAAATGTGGAAACCATTGTAGTGGGTATGCCCGAAAGGCTTAACGGCCAGGCTACACATGTTACCGGGGCTGTAAATAAATTTGTCGCCAAACTGAAAGAACTGTTTCCCGAAGTGGAAATTGTTACCGAAAAGGAACAATTTACTTCTAAAATGGCTGTTGCAGCAATGATTGCAGGAGGAATGAAGAAAAAAGAAAGAATGAGGAAGTCAAATATTGATAAAATCAGCGCTTCCATTATTTTGCAATCCTATCTGGAAAGAATGGAATATAACAACTGATAATTTTATTGATTTATAAACTGCGTATTTTTTTATGGTTTACCCAATTGTAATGTATGGCGACCCGGTTCTGAAGAAAAAAGCAAAAGCAATCAAGCCCGGGTCGATCGACGTGAAATCGCTTGCAGAAGACATGTTCGAGACGATGTATGCAGCCAATGGCGTGGGGCTGGCTGCTCCTCAGATCGGGCGAAGTGTACGATTATTTATTATTGACACCAGTCAGATGGATGATGAAGAGGTGGGAGATTTTAAACAGGTGTTTATCAACCCGGAAATAATATCCGAGAACGGAGAAGAATGGATTTTTGAGGAGGGGTGCCTCAGTATTCCCAACATTCGTGAAGATGTGGAACGTAAGGATACCGTAAAGATCAGATATATGGATGAGCAGTGGGAGGAACATGAAGAAGTTTTCAGCGGCATTGTTGCACGTATCCTCCAGCATGAATATGACCATATAAACGGCAAACTGTTTACCGATCATCTTACGCCATTGAAAAAGCGACTACTTAAAGGAAAACTCAGTAATATAAGCAAAGGTAAGGTGGATATTTCATACCGCATCATTGCCCCGCTGGCAAAAGTTTAGCGCTTTATATAACCGGAAGCAAAACTTTATAAAGCTTTTTAATTCTTACGCTTTCGATAAGATACATTGATTATTAATTTAGGCCTGATTGATCAGAAATACAAACCAGTTGTTCACATCTAAACTTCCGGATATCGGCACAACGATTTTTACAGTCATGTCAAAAATGGCTGATGAATATGGTGCATTAAACTTATCACAGGGATTTCCAGACTTTGCGGTTTCATCTAAACTGATTGCACATGTAAATAACGCCATGAGGCAGGGACATAATCAATATGCCCCGATGCCAGGGCTGCCTTTTCTGAGCGAAAGCATAACAAATTCGCTGGCAGACACCTATAACTGGAATGGTGACAAAGATGCTGAAATCACGGTGACAGGAGGCGCTACCGAGGCGTTATACTCCTGTATCACAGCTTTTATACACCCGGGGGATGAAGTGCTTATTTTAGAACCGGCCTATGATTCGTATATTCCGGCCGTACGGTTATGCGGGGGTGTACCCGTACCTGTGCAGCTCAATCCGGAGGATTTTTCCGTGCAGTGGGACAAGGTGGAGGAAGCCCTCTCTGAAAAGACCAGGATGATCATCATCAACACGCCCCACAACCCTACCGGATCTATCTGGAGTAAAGCAGACATGGCATCACTCGAACAGGTTGCCATGGAAAGGAACCTGCTCGTGCTCTCCGATGAGGTTTATGACCGGATCATTTTTGACGGATTACAGCATGAGAGTGTTTTGCGGTATCCCGGGCTGCGTGAGCGAAGTATGGCCGTATTCAGTTTCGGAAAAACATTCCATGTTACCGGATGGAAAGTGGGGTATGTAGTAGCCGCTTCGGAGTTAATGGTGGAAATCCGGAAAGTCCACCAGTTTCTGAATTTCAGTGTAAACACACCGATACAGTTTGGGCTTGCCACCTACCTGGCGGACAAAAAAAATTATCAGAACCTTCACGTATTTTACGAAAAGAAAAGAGACCTGTTTTTAAACCGGATCGCCGGAAGCCGGTTTGTACCAATAAAATGCTCGGGCACCTACTTTCAGTTGCTCTCGTATGACGCTATTTCTGACAAGGATGAATGCACCATGGCCGAATACCTGACAAAGGAGTATAAAATTGCGTCTATTCCGGTGTCGCCGTTTTACACCGGTCAGCGGAATAACCACATCCTGCGCTTTTGTTTTGCGAAAAAGGATGAAACCATCGAAAAAGCAGCCGAAATTATATGCAGGATCTGACCCTTTACCTGATTCAAACTGAACTTTTCTGGCATGATATCGATGCCAATCTGGCTATGCTGGAAGAAAAAATAGACGCCCTGGGCCAGGAAACCGATGTGATCATACTTCCGGAAATGTTTTCAACGGGCTTTACCATGGAAACCACTGGCCTGGCAGAGCCTCCGGGAGATAAAACGCTGCAATGGATGAAACGCATGTCGCTGCTTTCAGATGCACTTGTAATTGGTAGTTTCATTGTCAGCGAAAACGGCAAATATTATAACCGGCTGCACTGTGTTTCAGATGACGATGTGCATACCTATGACAAACGGCATCTGTTCAGAATGGCTGACGAGCATCATTATTTTGATTATGGCAAAACCCGGTTAATCGTGACCCGTAAAGGCTGGCGTATTCTCCCCCTGGTATGTTATGACCTGCGATTTCCGGTGTGGTCAAGAAATCGTACGGTGGACAGCCGCCCCGAATATGATCTTGCTGTTTATATTGCCAACTGGCCTTCTGCGCGGATTTCGGCCTGGGATGTGCTGCTGAAGGCGCGGGCTGTTGAAAACCTGGCCTATTGCGCCGGTGTAAACCGCACAGGTTTTGACGGCAACCATATTGAATATAACGGGCACTCAGGATGCTACGGTCCGAAAGGCGAATCCCTGCTGTATGCAGATGATCAATCCAGCGTTTTGCCGGTAACCTTGAGCTACGATTCAC
>QIDJ01000126.1 GCA_003228395.1 Flammeovirgaceae bacterium | reverse complement strand
CTATGAAATAGGTGATACAGATAAAAATGGCAACGCCAAGAATCACATTTACGATAATACCTCCCATCATCACGATAAGCCGCTGCCACGCAGGTTTGGCACGAAACTCATACTCTTTTGGAGGCTCTTTCATGGCCTTGGTGTCGAGCGATTCATCAATCATTCCGGATATTTTCACAAAACCACCCAACGGAATCGCTCCGATGGAATATTCCGTATCCCGTATCTTTATTCCAAATAATTTGGGTGGAAATCCAATTGAAAACTGCTCCACACGCATGTTGAAAAATTTGGCTGCAATCAAATGCCCCAACTCATGCAACCCCACTAAGATAGATAAGCTCAGAATTATCTGAGCAACCATTACTAATCCTTCCATTTAATTTTTATTGCTTTTACAAAGTTCCGGTAAAAATTTAATTAATTGATCAGTTCAGCAGCTTTTATTCTTGTTTCCTTATTGGTAGCTACATAATCCGAATACTGCGGCGATGAAATAAACGGCAATTTTGCCATACAGGTTTCAACAATATCAGCTATTTCAAGAAATCCAATATGATCGTTCAAAAAAGCATCTACAGCCACTTCATTAGCGGCATTCATTACGCATGGAATATTCCCTCCCCGATGAAGTGATTCATAGGCAAGGCCGAGGCTTCTGAAAACTTCTGTGTCCGGTTTTTCAAAAGTAAGTTCCGGATAATCCAGGAAATTGAACCTGGGAAAATCAGATTTAAACCGCCGGGGATAGCTCAGGGCAAACTGGATGGGTATTCGCATGTCAGGCAACCCCATTTGTGCTTTCATTGATCCATCCACAAACTGAACAATAGAATGGATTATGGATTGCGGGTGCACCACAACTTCAACCTGCTCCGGGTCAAGGCCAAACAACCATTTTGCTTCGATGATCTCCAGACCTTTATTCATAAGTGTGGCTGAATCAATCGTCACTTTAGGCCCCATATCCCAGTTGGGGTGCCTGAGCGCCTGTTCTTTGGTTACGTTTTGCAGATAGGCCGGGTTTTTCCCCCGGAACGGGCCTCCGCTTGCCGTAAGTATGATCTTTTCAATCGGGTTGTGAAACTCTCCGACAAGGCACTGATATATGGCAGAGTGTTCGGAGTCAACCGGATAAATATGGATGCCCTTTTCTGCGGCAAGTGTCATTATCAGCTCACCCGCCACTACCAGGGTTTCTTTATTGGCAAGAGCAATATCCTTTCCCGCTTTGATTGCTTCAATGGTGGGATGCAGGCCGGCATATCCCACGAGTGCAGTAAGTATCAAATCGATCGTGTCCATTGAAACCACACCTGCAATCGCTTTGTGACCGGCATATACCTTAATATCATGCGGATCGAGCGCCTCCAGCACATAGCTGTACTTATCTTCATTGCCTATAACCACAACATTGGGCCTGAATGTGATAGCCTGATCAATCAGCAGATCTACATTATTATATGCAGTAAGCACTTCTACAGCAAGTTTGTCGCGGTGTGAGGCAATTACTTCCAGCGCTTGGGTGCCTATCGATCCGGTGGACCCCAATATGGCAATTCGCTTACTATTTGTCGGTATCTCTTTCAACGATTTATTTTTAGCCTTCCCTGTATTCTCTCAACGCATCGGCAATCTTCCTGTCATTTGATAGTCTTGGTACTTTGTTCTGCCCTCCTAACTTTCCCTGAGATTTCATATAATTTCGAAATGCATCATTACAAAGGGGTACGATTTCCAGTTCTTTTAAAATGCTTCCCTGAATAAGATCGTCATAATATGAATTCAGATTTTGCAAATGCAAATTTAGGTCTTTTTGAAAGGCTTTCAAATCAACCGGCCTTTTCCTGAATTCCACAAACCATTCGTGGCAGGGCAAACCCTTTTCAGGATTTACATTTGGCGCTACCGTAAATTCTACGAGCGCAGATTCATTAAATTTCTTCATGGTGGCTTTCATAGCTTTTTCCACCTCCCGGCCGATTACATGTTCGCCGAAAGCAGAAATAAAATGTTTTATACGGCCGGTAACCAGCAGCCGGTATGGGTTTGTAGAAACAAACTGCACGGTATCTCCAAGCGAGTACCCCCATAAACCTGCATTGCTGTTAAGGATAACGGCATATTGAACGCCTTTTTCCACTTCCGTAATGGAAAATCGTTTGGGATTTTCATCAAAGATTGTTTCTGCGGGAATGAATTCGAAAAAAATACCCGAATCCAGCAGCAAAAGCAGGCCCTCTTCAACCTGCGAATCCTGATAAGCAATAAATCCTTCTGATGCCGGATAGGTTTCGATTGCATCTACTTTCTTGCCGATGGTTTCAAACAACTTCGCCTTATATGGTTCAAAGTTTACACCACCATACACAAACAGTGAGAAACCTGGAAATACATCTTTTATTTTCTTACCTGTATGTGCCGCAATACGGTCAAAATACATTTGCACCCAGGGCGGAATACCGGAAATAAGCGTCATATTTTCGTGCAGGGTTTCGTCTATTATCCGCTCCACTTTTTCTTCCCAGTCTTCTATGCAGTTGGTAGCATAAGAAGGCATCTGGTTAGAACGGAGGTATGCCGGTACATGATGATTAACAATACCCGATAACCTGCCTGTGTGTATGTTACCTTTCTTGTCCAGCACCGGGCTCCCGGATAAAAAAATGAGCTTGCCGTCGATAAATTCTGCATTCCCTGTTTCATGGATGTAGCTCAGAAGCGCATCCCTGGCGCTGTTGATATGATTTGGCACGGAATCTTTTGTGACGGGAATATACTTGGTTCCGGAAGTTGTACCTGAAGTTTTGGCGAAATATACAGGCGCACCTTTCCATAATACGTTTTGCTCACCGGAAATAATACGTTGAATCCAGGGTTTTAAATCTTCGTAATCCCGGATAGGAACAGCCTGCCTGAATTCTTCATAGTTAGTTACCTCATCCAGTCTGTGATCTTTTCCAAACCGGGTATTACGGCCCGCGGCAATCAGTTTTTTAAATATCTTTTCCTGGCTTTTCCCGGGCGAAGCCGACCAGGCCTGTTGCTGCTTCATGATATAGCTTGCAAATGGTTTACTTAAAAGAGACCGGATGCCCATCTTATGCTTTACTTGTAAGTCGGATGATTTTTTGGTTTAATGTTGTGCGAATTTAATGAGGAATGGATTTATGATTCGTTCAAAAGCAGGTATTATTCATTTGTTTTTTCAGAAAACAGCCGGTTTATGGTGTTCTGATTTGCTTAAGCTGGTGGAAAATGAGCGCTCCGTGTATTGTAGCAGGCTCAGGAATCCGTACAGAATCTGTTTCAAAATGTTTAGTCATTGCTCGAAAATGCCAAAATGTCATGTTATGAACTTGCATGGTATTTGTATAGATGAATATCAGAAGACAAAATAACATTAACCATGAAAAAATTTGCAGGAATTATTTTAGTCAGTTTTATTTCAGGAATAGGAGGCGCCTATCTGTACAATAGTTATATGGATGTAAATTCAGAATACCCCGAATCTGCACTCCTGCAACTAACATCAAAGGTGCGTCAGGATTCTCCGCAGGTTCTGGAGCCTTCTGCAACCCGGGCAGAATTGAATTCGAACAGCACACCGTATTTTTCCGAAGACTTTACTGATGCCTCGGTACGTGCCACGGCAAGTGTGGTGTATATTAAGAATATATCGGCGCGTACGTATGGTTACTCCTTTTTTGACTGGTATTTTGGCGAAAGCGGAAGAAGTATTGAAACCGTGAGCAGCGGTTCGGGTGTGATCCTGACCCCCGACGGATATATTGTCACCAACAATCATGTTGTAAAAGGCGCTGATAAAATTGAAGTGGAGTATAGTAAAAATGAATATACTGCAAAGCTTATCGGTACTGACCCTTCAAGCGATCTGGCCGTAATCAAAATCGAAGCTGCCGATCTGCCTGCTATCCGCACCGGCAACTCGAGAGAACTGAAAGTTGGCGAATGGGTACTGGCTATAGGAAACCCTTTCAATCTGACTTCAACGGTAACCGCCGGTATTGTAAGCGCAAAAGGAAGGGAACTGAATATTCTTGAAAGTAAATTTCCGATCGAGTCGTTTATTCAGACCGATGCCGCTATAAACCCCGGAAACAGCGGCGGTGCACTCGTAAACAGAAATGGAGAGTTGGTAGGCATTAATACGGCTATTCTTTCGCACACCGGTTCATATGCTGGGTACGGGTTTGCCGTGCCTGTGGATATTGTTAAAAAGGTGGTTCACGACATTATCGAATACGGCGAGGTTCAGAAAGCCTTTCTCGGCGCCGATGTAATTGACCTGACATCAGAAATTGCCAGGAACCTTGATATTACCATAGATCCAAATAAAATAAATGGAGTTGTGATTAATTACATTCAGGATGATGGCGCAGCGGACAAAGCGGGCCTGAAAGAAGGTGACATTTTAATTCAGATAGATGAAAGTTCAATCAACGCACGAAGTGATTTTGAAGAGGTGATCAGCTATCATTCTCCCGGCGATATCTTCACCGTTAAATTTCTTAGAAATCAAAAAATGACCGAAAAACGGATAACACTAACAAACAGGGAAGGAACTACCGAAATACTGACAAGAGAAATTTACGCTTCGGAATACCTCGGCGCAGACCTTGAATCTGTTTCGAAGGTAGAACGCGACCTGATGGGTATCGACTACGGTGTGAAGATTCTGAAAGTTTATAATCGCGGACTCATGAGCAACCTCGGACTGGAAGAAGGCTTTATCATAACGGATATAAATTACACCCGGATCAGAGAACCAAAACAACTGGTGGAAGCCCTGAGTAATTACCGCGGACGTGTAACCATCGCCGGAGTTGATGCTTCGGGAAGAAAAGGATATTATACGTTTTATCTGAGATAGGCAGGCGGCGGGGACTGTATCGGCAACACGTTAATAAACCGCGCGTATTTTTAGTTTTTTCTTGATGTCTTCCACTGAATTTTTGAAATTGGAATTCGTGTCCATCAGATCGTTGATGGATTGCACTGCATGTATAACCGTGCTGTGGTCTCGCCCTCCAAAGTGGTATCCGATCGATTTCAATGAATGATTTGTATATTCTTTGCTGAAATACATCGCAATCTGCCGTGCAATTACGATTTCCTTTTTGCGCGTCTTGTCCTTTAGCTGGTCCACTTTTAACTTATAGTATTCCGAAACAGTTTTCTGGATGTAGTCGATGCCCACCTCTGATTCAATGTCGTGGACAATGTTTTTCAACACCTGCTTGGCAAGCTCAAGATCTATGTCTTTCCGGTTGAGCGATGCCTGGGCCACCAGCGATATCAGCACCCCTTCCAACTCTCTGATATTCGTATCGACACTGTAAGCCAGGTACTCCACCACATCACCGGGTATTTCAATACCTTCTGATTCAATTTTATTGTTAATTATAGCAATTCTCGTTTCAAAATCCGGTTGCTGCAGATCAGCAGTCAGCCCCCATTTGAACCGTGACAACAGCCGTTCCTGAAGTCCTTTAAGGTCTCTCGGGGAGCAGTCGCTGGTCATTACAATCTGCCTGGATGTCTGATGCAGGTGATTGAAAATATGAAAAAATATCTCCTGCGTTTTTTCCTTACCGCTGAAAAACTGCACATCGTCAATGATCAGCACATCAACCTGCAGGTAAAAATTAGTAAATTCCTGTATTTCGTTATTTTGTACTGCTTTGATAAATTGATTGATGAATTTTTCAGAAGAAACATACAGTACAAATTTGTCCGGGAACTGCTGTTTAATATCGTTTCCGATGGCATGTCCAAGGTGCGTTTTTCCAAGTCCGACACCGCCGTAGATCATCAGCGGATTAAATGAGGTAATTCCCGGCTTTCTTGCTACGGCATATCCGGCCGATCTTGCGAGCCTGTTGCAATCGCCTTCAATAAAATTATCAAACAAGTAGGTCGGATTCAACTGCGATTCTAACTGATACTCCTGAACCACATCTACTTTAAAAGGCCCTTTGTAATCGGCAGCCTGACGGCGATTACCATATCGTTGTACCGGAACATTGGCTACAGGACGTTTATTAGGATATTTTACCGTATATGGCAATGAACCATTCGGGCCTTTATCCACGATAACAGAATATTCAAGCTTACCATTTGGTCCCAGAACAGCATTTAAAGCCTGTTTTAGCACATGCACATAGTGCTCTTCAAGCCACTCATAAAAAAACTGGCTTGGTACCTGTATGGTTAATACTTCATCTTCAAGTTTAACCGGTTCAATAGGCTTAAACCATGTCTTAAAAGTCTGCTCACCGATCCGCTCCTGAATTATCTGGAGACACTCATTCCATGCTGTCCTGCTGTCCGGATTCATCTATTAATTTAAGGAATTCACACTATGGTATATCGAAAGTGGGTATCAAATTTGGTAAAAAAAACCCTAACAAAAAAATGCTAATTTACTTGACTTTACCGAATCATTAAATGCAGAAAATGAGGCCAATTAAATTTATTATTTTATTTGT
>QIDJ01000065.1 GCA_003228395.1 Flammeovirgaceae bacterium | reverse complement strand
GACACTAAAAGGGTTTTATCTTGAAAACGGAGGCTATTATTTTGCATTCAATGACTACGTAAACCTTGCCCTGACCGGCAGCATATATTCCAGGGGTGGATTTGGTGCAAACGTAAGGTCGCAATATGTGAAACGATATAAGTACAACGGTGACTTTCAATTTAACCTTACCAAGCAGCTCCTGTCAACAGACGCGGAAGAGGAAGCCACAAAAGTTACCGATTTCAGACTGAGCTGGGGACATGCACCAAAGTCAAAGGGTTCCAGCCGGTTTTCAGCCAGAGTGAACGCCTCTACATCAACGTACAATGAGAACAACGTACTTCAAAGCGTCGATGAGCAGATCAATACTACACTAAGTTCAAGTGTGTCGTATTCAAAAACATTTCAGGGTACGCCTATAAGCTTGGGCATCAACGGACGATTCAACCAAAATGTACGAACAAAAAAAGTGGATTTGTTACTTCCGGAATTCAGTATGAATGTTCAGAATATTTACCCGTTTCAGTCGAAAAGCGGAGGAAGCAATACCTGGTATGACCGCCTTACATTGCGTTATACCATGAATGGAGTAAACAAAATCACAAACCAGATTTCATCTGACAGCATAGCTCCGTTTGATTTGGAAACATTGCCAAAACTTATTGAAAATGCAAAAAACGGAATAAAACACGTAATACCGGTGAGTACGTCATTAAAGGCATTCAGGTTTTTTACAATCAATCCTTCAGTGAATTATCAGGAGTTGTGGTATAATTCAAAACTTGACTATCAATATGACTCAGCCACGATGACCGTAGATACCGACACAATACAGGGTTTCAGCCGCGTGTATGAATACAATACCGGAATTTCGTTAAATACAAGAGTGTTTGGAACGTATTTTTTCAACCGCGAATACGGAATACAAGCCATCCGGCACTTGATGACGCCCTCACTGTCCTACAGCTACCGTCCTGATTTTGCTGACCCTAAATTTGATTACTGGCAGGAAGTGCAGACCAATGAAAAAGGAGATACAAGACTACGATCGCGTTATGAAGGATTTGTGTATGGAAGCCCGGGCAGAGGAGAAGCAAGTTCGCTTTCATTCAGTCTTACAAATACACTGGAAATGAAAGTGAAAAGTAAACGGGACACAACAGGTAAATCACAAAAAGTGGCGCTGTTAAGAAACTTCGGGATGAGCACATCGTATAACTTTGCCGCAGATTCATTTCAGCTTTCAGTTATTAATGTCAGGGCAACCACTAACCTTCTTAACAACAAGGAGGTCTTTAATGGTAGCGCTACTATGCAGGCTACGAGTATAAATCTTACCGGTAATATTGATCCGTATGTTTGGGTGCTGGACAGTGTAGAAGAGTTATCCAATGGGAAACAAAAGTTCTACCAGCGACGGATCGACAAATTTGCATGGAACAATGGTGATGGCCTTGGTACGCTGACAAACATCACATTTGTTATGCGAACCGGAATACGGGCCAAGGATCGGAAAAAAGGAGCATCTTCGGTAAGTGGTCCCGGGGGATATCAGGTTAGCGCGACAGACCGTTTAAGACAAAAGCTTGAAAGCGGCGCATTGAGTTATCAGGAAGAACTGATGATCCAAAATATCCTGGATTACCCACAGGCGTTTGTGGATTTTAACATTCCCTGGAGTTTAAGTGCAACGTATTCACTGAATTTCAGGAGGATTGGCGCAGCAAAAGGAGAAGTGACCCAGACAATCCGGTTTAATGGCGATATGAGTCTTACCCCAAAATGGAAGCTTACATTCAATTCCGGTTATGATATCGAAAAAAAGGAATTTACCCAAACCCGGATCGGCCTGCACCGCGACCTGCATTGCTGGGAACTCAATTTTGATTGGGTGCCTTTCGGGCGGTTTACATCTTACAATTTTACAATACGGGCAAAATCAAGCCTTTTGCAAGACTTGAAACTAAACCGCAGGCGTTCTTTTACTGATAATATTTTCTGATCGATTGTATCACGCCTGGAAGGGTTAAGTTTAAATGTATTTTTTACTTAAAACGAAAACCTATTTAAAAGTTGCTCAGTTTCAATCTTAAATTCCGGTGAAATTTGTAAAAGTGTTTTCCTCAAAAGAGTCAGCCTTTAACGCGCTGCCATTGAATAAGCCCAGGAAAGTGATTATTTCCGGAAAGAGCTATTGCTTTGTTAGAACCCCATCAGGTATTTATGTGGTAGATGATGCATGTCCGCATCAGAATACTTCATTGAGCGGAGGCTTTGTAAATGCTTTTGATGAGATTATCTGCCCCCTGCACGAATACCGGTTTTCGCTAAAAGACGGTTCTGAATCAGACCTGAAAACCCGTAACGCTGAAACCTGGCAGGTTGAAATACGTGAGGATGGCGTGTATATCAAATTATAATTTTACCGGCTATACCATGTAGCTTTGGAAGCACCCCATATTTTGCTAAATTCCACACCAAATTAAATTATTATCAAATGAAAAAAATAATTGGCCTGGCTGTTTTGTCAGCGATCACATCCTTTGCAGGTGCCCAGGAGTTAAAATCTCCGGAAGAATTTCTTGGATATAAACCTGGTGATAGGTTTACACGCCACCACCGTGTAGTGGATTATTATAAACACGTTGCCAGTGTAATGTCTAACGTAAAAGTAGAACAATACGGCGAAACCAATGAACACCGGCCACTCATTGTGGGGTATATAACTTCTCAGAAAAATTTTGACCGGCTCGAAGAGATCAGACAAAACAATCTTCGAAGAACAGGGATGGAATCAGGGACTGTTTCAGATGACGAAATTGCCATTGTGTGGTTAAGCTATAATGTACACGGTAATGAATCGTCGAGCACAGAGGCAGCCATGCTTACCCTGTATGAACTGGCAAACCCATCCAATCAAAAGACACAAAAGTGGCTTGAAAATACCGTTGTTATTCTTGATCCGTGTATCAATCCGGACGGGCGTGACCGGTATGCGAATTTCTATAGCCAATACGGCAATAAAATCCCCAATCCCAACCTTGATTCCAAAGAACACCATGAGCCATGGCCCGGAGGACGCGCAAATCATTATTTATTTGATCTGAACAGAGACTGGGCGTGGGTTAGTCAGGTTGAATCAAAACAACGGATTGCATTATATAATGCCTGGATGCCGCATGTGCATGTTGATTTTCATGAACAATTTATCAATAACCCGTATTACTTTCCACCTGCGGCACAGCCGTATCATAATATCATAACACCCTGGCAAAGTGAATTCCAGGATTTGATCGGGAAGAATCATGCTAAATATTTCGATGAAAATGGCTGGATATATTTCACCAAAGAAGTATTTGACCTTTTTTATCCCAGCTACGGAGACACCTATCCCACGTTCAACGGGGCTATCGGCATGACCTATGAAAAAGGAGGGGGAGGTCTGGCCGGCCTGGCCGGCAGAATGGAAAACGGCGATACGGTGAAACTTATAGATCGGATTATGCACCATCATACCACAGGTTTATCAACGGTGGAGGTAAGCTCGGTAAACGCCAACCGGTTGGTACAAGAATTCGGAGCGTACTTCAACAAGGCCAAAAACAACCCTGCCGCTCAGTATAAAGCATTCATTATCAAAGGGACAAACAATCCGGATAAGATTAAATCACTCACCGACTGGCTGGACACACACAAAGTACAATTCGGAACCGGATCTTCGGGTAATAAGCGGCTGACAGGTTACAGTTACAGGACGAACGCCACCGTGCAGTTTACACTTTCGCCAAACGACATTGTTGTAAGCGCATACCAGCCAAAGTCAAATTTTTTAAATGTACTTTTTGAACCCAAATCAAAGCTGGTTGATTCACTTACATACGATATCACAGGCTGGTCCATTCCATATATCTATGACCTCGACGCCTATGCGGTCACAGAAAAAATATCGGTCTCGCCGAGCCATGATCAACCGGTAAGTTTCACCCCTTTAGAGACTGATAGCAAAGCATATGCCTACATCGGAAAATACGAGTCGTTGCAGGATTTACAATGGCTTAGCTGGTTGCTGAAAAAGAGAGTGAAAGTAAGGGTGGCACACAAAAACTTCACGATTAAGGGCAACGCTTATGCAAGAGGAACGATTGTGGTATTGCGTTGGGACAATGAACACCTTAAAAAATTTGACGCATACATGGCTGAGGCTTCCAACAAGTTCAGGCGATCGACAACAAAAGTATATTCCGGGTATGTTTCTTCAGGGAATGATTTTGGATCGCGATACTATAAACTGATAAAAGCGCCCGAAGTGGCAATACTTAGCGGCAGTCAGGTACGTTCGCTTGATTTCGGTGAAGTATGGTATTATTTCGAAAATGACCTTAACTATCCGGTTACGATAATTGATACAGATTATTACAACCGGATTGACCTCGATAAATACGATGTACTGATCGTTCCGGGAGGATTTTACCGGATTTTTGATGAGAATAACAGAAAAGCGCTTACCGAATGGGTGCAGTCAGGCGGCCGCCTGGTACTGATTAGCAGCGCCCTCCGCTCTTTTGTTGACACGGAACAGTTTTCATTGAAAAAATACCTTTCGGAGGAAGAGAAAAGTGAAGCAGAAGAAATACAGGAAAAGCGGGATGAAGAACAGATGCTTAGTCCGTATGAAGATGAATTACGTACCCGCATATCCGACAGGTTGCCGGGAGCAATTTACAAGGTGAAGCTTGATAACAGTCATCCGCTGGCGTTTGGTTATCGCAACCGGTATTACACGCTGAAATTAAGTAATCGCCGGTATGCTTACCTGGAAGAGGGCAGAAACGTCGGTATCGTCGAATCACCTGCCAGTCTTGTTTCAGGCTTTGTGGGTGCTAACGTGAAGGAAACCATTGGCAAAACCCTTGTTTTTGGTGTAGAAGAAATGGGATCGGGATCGGTTGTCTATCTGGTTGACAATCCGTTATTCCGGGCATTCTGGTATAACGGTAAACTTATTTTCGGAAATGCAGTTTTTATTCGCTGAGCAGGTTTTTCCTGATGACGCAAGTAAATTACTATAAAACAAACAGCCCGGTTTTGAATCAGCCGGGCTGTTTATTTGTCATCAATTTTCAAATTTTTTCCAAATTAAGCGTAAATTCACTTCCTCCCTGCTTCCATTTCCCTTCAATTGTGTTTTCTCCGGTAAACGATCCGGTGTATTCCCCGCCAATATCAGGGATTTCAATATGCACCAATTCATTGGCGTAGTAAACATCACCTAATGCAATGCCTTTTGCACCCTGATCAGGACTGTCCGGGGTTCCTGACAGTTTGCCTTTTTCGTTTTCGCTTATGTTAAAAACAATTTTTAGCGCACTGCCCGGAATATCCAGTATGCCTTTCCAGGCACCCATCATTTTAACTTTCAGCGCTGCATTCTCAACAAATTCATCAAATTTTGACTTAGAAACCAGTTTAGGGAAATGATTGTCGTTTGGGTTTACATCCGCTGTTTCTTCGTTCGGGTCAATGGAAATGTTAACGACCTCCTTGTCTTTAGAAAACACCTTGGTAACCTCCTTTTCGTTGTAACGCCAGATTTCTGCGGGAATTCGTTCAACCTCATTGGTGCCGTCCTTCGAGCGCCATTTCAGTATCTCTGATTTTATACCATTTTACATTTTCCACGGTGAGATCCACATGATCGGTGCTATAAAACCATCCTCTCCAGAACCAGTCAAGGTCCACCGCGGAGGCGTCTTCCATGGTACGGAAAAAATCGG
Organism: Flammeovirgaceae bacterium; assembly: GCA_003228395.1. GTDB lineage: Bacteria > Bacteroidota > Bacteroidia > Cytophagales > Cyclobacteriaceae > SZUA-230. Next base: position 769 of record QIDJ01000065.1, on the reverse strand, counting down.
CAGGTTCCGGATGTTTGAACGCCCAGCGTTGGGCATAGGTTTTAAAGGCTTTGTCAAAAAGTGCAGGACCCATAACGGTTTCCCTTAGTATCACCAATACGGCAGATGGTTTGCCGTAGGCATTGTATCCGAATTGAAGTATCTGCTCTGAATTGGTCATGATTGGCCTGATACGGCTTTTATCTCCTTTCATATACCTTGTAACACTTTTTGGCGTACCCCATGTTGTATTGAAATCCGGATAACGCTCGGCAAGTGTCTGATGTTCAAGAAACGTATTCAGACCTTCGTCCATCCATGTCCATTGTCGCTCGTCCGAGTTGACAATATGATCGGAAGGAACGGTAATATTTACCTCGAAATCGCCAAAAGTAAGCGCAAACTCTCCACGTCCGAGAAATTGCTTGTTTTGCCAGCCTTCGAAATCGCTGTACACCGCCATTCTCGGATACCATTGTGCCAGCGTATAGGCATAGTTTCCGTCTTTCGGAAAGTATTCATACCCACCGCGTCCGCCAATCTGCATACGGTCATAGATATTGTATGACCAGTCAATAGAAAAAACCACCGTATTGCCCGGATTCAAAACAGCCGGTAAATCAATCCGCATCATGGTTTTATTGATCGAATTTCTGACCCCATTCCTGGGCCAGCACGTTTACTCCTGTAATGCTGATCAGCAGCATTGTTAACAGCCATCTGTATGGTTTCATGTTAAAAATTGATGCGTTTGACCTTTAATTTAACTGCATAATAGGTGCCGTTTAGT
>QIDJ01000063.1 GCA_003228395.1 Flammeovirgaceae bacterium | reverse complement strand
GAGGGCTACGTGAACTATGCATTAGGAAAATGGGATCATACCCCGCTGTATGAAGTGTCTCAGGTGGGGCCGTTTGATCGCTGGCCAAGCGATGAAGGTTTTTCACATGCTTATACGTTCATGGCTGCAGATGTCCATCAGTTTATACCGGTAATGTGGGACGACCATCATCCTGAGCCGTACAAAAAAACAGAGCACCTTGACAAAGACTTGGCTGACCGGGCAATCGATTGGATTACAGGTCACAAATCACTTGACAAAGAATTGCCATTTATGATGCTTTGGGCCTCCGGATCAATGCACTCACCTCACCATGCGCCAGACGAATACATTGCTAAATACAAAGGTAAATTTGATATGGGTTGGGACAAGGCTCGTGAAATGATTTTAGCAAACCAGATCAAATTGGGAATTGCACCGGAAAACACAGTATTATCAGACCGAATCCCTGAATTGCCGGCCTGGGAATCATTGAATGATGATGAAAAGAAAATGTATGCTAAACAGATGGAAGTATTTGCTGCACAAATGGATCATGTTGACCATCAGATAGGTAGAGTAATTGAGACTTTAAAAAGAATAGGAGAATTCGATAATACGTTAATAATTGTTACGGCTGATAATGGCGCAAGCGGAGAAGGTGGATTGGCAGGAACTTTTAATGAAACTTATGTTTTGAACGGTATGCAAACCCCATTCGATGCAAATATGCGTAATTATGATAATTGGGGGCAATGGGACAGCTATCCACATTATCATGCAGGTTGGGCAATGGCTGGAAATACACCATTTCCTTATTTTAAGCAATCAGAGCATAGAGGCGGACAGCAGGACGCACTCGTAATACACTGGCCTGATGGCATCAAAGCCAAAGGTGAAATTAGAAGTCAATACCATCACATCAGTGATATAGCACCCACCATTATGGAAGCGGTGGGCATAGAAAGACCAGATGAATACCATGGTGTAAAACAGCAGCCTTTTACGGGCATTCCTATGAATTATTCTTTTGATAATGCAGATGCGCCAAACGCTAAAAAGCGACAGTATTACGAAATGTTTGGTAACCGTGCTATCTGGGAAGATGGCTGGAAGGCAGTTACACTTCATGCCAATCGTATGCCATGGGATATAAATTTGAGAGGTAATTTCGAAGAAGATGTATGGGAACTTTATCATGTGGCTGAAGATTTTTCAGAGAGTAATAATTTGGCAGAAGAATATCCTGAAAAACTCGAAGAATTGAAGAAAATTTTCGAAGAAGAAGCCTGGGCGAATCAGGTTTATCCGTTGTATGACGATATGCTGGCAAGATTGAATGCGGTAAACTATGTTCTCTTCGGTGATAAAAAGGTGTTTACCTATTATGCGCCTGGAGCAGTTCGTATTGCAGAAAAAGCTTCAGTTCCTGTAAAAGGTCGCTCTCATAAAATAGAGACTACAATAGACTTGAAAGGCAATGAAGAAGGTGTAATTGTTTCATGCGGAGGGATGACAGGAGGTTTTACCATGTACATTAAAGGAGGTAAACTTCATTTTGATTACAATTTCTTAGATGGAGTACATTATCATCTAACTTCACCAACATTACCAGAAGGGAAAACGGATTTAAAGTTCAACTTTATTTTAGATAAATCTAAAATTGATGGAACACTGAAACCATGGTCAGGGACTGGTGAATTGTACGTAAATGGTGAAAAAGTGGATGAAGATTACTTCGAAATGATGCATATTTCTACTTATTCCTTGGCAGAAACCTTTGATGTAGGCATGGATTCCGGCACACAGGTTGACAAAGATTATGAAGGCAGTCCGTTTGCATTTACAGGAACTTTGGATAAAGTTGTTATTACCTTGATCGATTAATCGCTGCTTACAACAATCAGTGAATAAACGCAGCGGACCCAGAAGTGCGGTACAAGGACAAAATGAAACGAAGTATCTTTTTAATCATATTACTGGGTTTTCATATTAGTTCATTTTCACAGTAAGCTGAGGAAGGTGAGCGATATATTCCGGAAGCGAATCCTGTTGTAAATGAAAAAATAAGCCAATGGCAGGATATCAAATACTGGAACTGCTGACTGACTATGGAAAGATCGATATTTTATGGTTAGACGGGGGTTGGGCAGCCAAAACCCCAATAGACCAAATTACAAGCTGGTATGAAAGGCAACTCGAGCAATCATTAAATGGTTATTTAAAGCAGGTTGACAAAAAGCCTGATTATTTTTTATCCTGATTTTTGAATTATTATTTTACATCTGATACAAGATAATTTTATAAGAACCATATCGTAACTGAACCAGGCGAATTCAACGAAACTACATTATTATGAACAATCTGCGCACATGTTTATTTCTATGGAGCCTGATTTTAATAACCGGTTTTATCCTGTCTTGCAAGCCTCAGCATGGTCCAGCCGTGCAGCGTCCTAATATTGTTTTCGTTTTCCCTGACCAGATGCGTGTACATACCCTGGGGTTTTTGGGTAAGGAACCGGTTATAACCCCTCACCTGGATAAATTTTCAAAAGTAAGCATGGTGTTTACAAATGCTGTTTCAAATGCACCCGTGTGCAGCCCGTTCCGGGCCATGCTTTTTTCCGGTAAATACCCCGTATCCAATGGCGTTGTAACCAATACAACTTCACTGGCCGCCGGATTTGGGATCGAGTTGAAAACAGATGAACGCTGTTGGTCTGATATACTGAATGCCAACGGATACAGCCTCGGGTATATCGGGAAATGGCACCTGGATGCACCAAATGAACCCTATTTAGATTGTTATAACAACAAGGGAGATGTAAAATGGAATGAATGGTGCCCGCCAGAACGGCGCCATGGATTTGATTTTTGGTATGCGTATGGTACCTATGACCGCCACATGAACCCGTTATACTGGTCAACGCATGCAGCCAGGGACAGCTTCCACATTGTCAACCAGTGGGGACCCGGGCATGAAGCGGATATGGCCATTAAATATATCAATAACGCAGACGGAAGCTACCGGGACAATGACAGTCCGTTTGCCCTGGTGGTTGCCATGAACCCTCCGCATATGCCCTATAGCCAGGTGCCACTGCAATATGTTGCCATGTATGACAGCATGGAACAGTATATTGATACGCTATACAATCAACCTTCTGTGCCCGATTCGGCCAGCAAGTGGGGCAAATATTACCGGAAGCATATCAAAAACCAGTTGGCTATGGTTACTGGTGTTGATGAACAATTCGGGAGGATCATGCATGCGCTGAAGGAAAAAGGCCTTGAAAAAAACACCATTGTTATTTTTACTTCCGATCATGGGGATTGCCTTGGTAAACACGGGATGATTTCAAAGAGCAATCCGTATGAAGAGGCCTGGAATATTCCATTTATGATCAGGTGGCCGGAACAGATAAAACAGGGGGTTGACGATTATTTGCTTTCAATACCTGATATTTTTCCAACGTTACTTGAGCTGTCGGGGTTGAAATCGGATATACCGGAAGATGTGGAAGGAATGAGTTTTGCGCCTCTTCTGACCGGTGGAGATATTGACCGGCCTACCTCACAATTATATTTTATGATGGGAGGCCAGCTTTCAAAAAGAGACCGAAGCCAGGTGATCACTTCGTTTGATAATTTAAAAATCGGGGAACGAGGCGTCAGGACTCATCGTTATACTTTATACCTTGACAGGTATAAACAGGATTCAACCAACATCTGGTTGTGGGACAGAGAAACAGATTCCTATATGATGAAGAACATTGCTGAGCAAAATCCCGGCCTTGTTGAGAAATTGATTGAGGAAGAGCTGAGGCCCTGGTTAAGAAAAACCAACGATCCGTGGCTGGATGATTTATAAAAAAAGTCAGTAAAGAGCTTGACAGCTGGAAATGGATTTTTGGATAGAATTACCTATCTTTTCCAGGAATTTTAATGCTATGACCCGAAGAGAAATACTACGATATACTGCGCATGCCACTGGCGCTGCCGTGAGCGGGCCTCTCCTGACCACGATATTGTCAGGATGCAAGCCGGAAGAAGCGGATTATTCAACGGATTATCCGCTGCAATTTTTTGGCGAAAAGGATTTTGCAAAAGTGAAAGACTTAATTGACGTCATTCTTCCTGAAACCGACAGCCCCTCAGCTTCAGAAGTAAACGTGCATAAAATGATCGATGCCATGGTTGGAACAGTTTATAAAAAAGAGGACAGGATCGTATATAAAAAAGGCTTTTCTGTACTTGTTCGTTACCTGAAAAGGGAAGCCGGAAACAAAGAATATCTGACGTTGCAATCTGACGAAAAAATCAAAATGCTGCAAAAACTGGATCAATCGGATGACCAGAAATTGAGGAATGCCCGTACAGCCTATCTGCACCTAAAACAACAAACCATTGCGTATTATCTTTCTACAGAAGAGATCGCAAAAAAATATTTAAACTATTTACCTGTGCCCGGGGACTATGAAGCCTGTATTCCCATAGCAGATGTAGGTGGAAAAGCCTGGGCCTTATGACACAATTAAATACTGAAATGCTGATCAATATTCCAAAATGTATTTCGATAGTACTATTTAAATAGTTAAAGTTTGAAAGTTTATTGACAGAATCCAAATCAACGCAGGTAATGGATTTCAAAGCGAAGAAATGTGTAGAATATTAGCAATTTTGCAGTTAAACGTAATCAAGTCCCCTCCAACGGAGGGGATTTAGGGGTGGGTTTTCAAAGCAACAATATCATCCACTTATAAATGATACTAAAGAAATTATATTTTAAAGAAAATTGGTATAGAAAGTAAAAAAGCTGCTCATTTAGAAATTTTAAATGGTTAATCCAGTCAATCAAACCGGGGAAAACGAAGTCACATACGACGCCATCGTCATCGGTTCGGGAATCAGCGGGGGCTTTTCTGCCATGGAATTATGCCTGAAGGGATATAAAACACTCGTACTGGAACGGGGACGGCTGGTCAGACACGGTGAATACCCGACTGCCAATTTTGATCCATGGGAATTACCCAATCAAAACATGGTAACCGCCGAGGAAATTGCCCGGCACTATTTTAAACAAAACAGGCTAAACTGGTGGGTGCATGAAGACAATAAACACTGGATCAACAAGGATGACGAATATCCGTACGACGAAGCCGAGCGCTTCGACTGGATTCGTGGCCATCATGTGGGAGGCCGGTCCATAATGTGGGGCAGGCACTGCTACCGGTGGAGCGATATTGATTTTGAAGCAAACCTGAGAGACGGAGTTGCCGTTGACTGGCCAATCCGGTATAAAGACATTGCGCCCTGGTACGATTATGTCGAAAAGTTTGTTGGCGTAAGCGGCCAAAAGGAAGGACTCAAACAGGTGCCTGACGGCGATTTTCTGCCTCCCTTTCCGCTCAATTGCGCGGAGCAGCACCTGCGGGAGGCGGTGGCCAAAGTGTTTCCGTTGCGCGTGGTTACACCAGGCCGTGTGGCAAACCTAACGCAATACAATCCCGAAAATCACAAAGGCCTGAGAGGAAAATGCATGAGCCGCGACCGGTGCTGGCGCGGATGCCCGTACGGCGCGTATTTCAGCAGCCTGTCTTCCACGCTTTCTGTAGCCGGCGAAACGGGCAATCTCATTATACGGCCGGACAGCGTGGTCAGCGAAATCGTATTTGATCGCAAAACAGGAAAAGCTGGGAGTATCAGGGTAAAAGACGCCAACTCGGGAGCTGAACATGAATTTTTTGCCCGCCTTATTTTTTGCAATGCCAGCACAATAGGCACTACCGCCATCCTGCTCAACAGCCGGTCAGATACATTCCCCGACGGGCTGGGCAACGGTAGCGGCGAGCTTGGCCATAACCTCATGGATCACCACTATGGCATGGGAGCCTCCGGCAGACTACCGGGATTTGAAGACACCTATTATAAAGGACGGAAACCTGTGGGGTTTTACATTCCCAGGTTCAGAAACATTGATGAAGCAACCCGGCGGACAGAATATCTGCGGGGTTTTGGATACCAGGGAGGCGCGGGCCGTGGGCGTAACATACCCCAGGGCGTGATTGGTGCGGAATTAAAGAAATCAATCTTCAGTCCCGGTGAATATCATATTGGGATGACCTGCTTTGGCGAAATGCTGCCCTACCATGAAAACAGGATGTACCTGAATTTTGACAAGACCGATATGCATGGGATGCCCATCATAACCTTCGAGGCCAGGTTGCGTGAAAATGAAATAAAACTCCGGGAAGATGGCGTAAACTGTGCGGTGGAAATGCTCGAAGCGGCGGGATGTAAGGACATTTCTTCGTATAATGAAGCCACGGCACCCGGCGCGTGCATTCATGAAATGGGTACGGCAAGGATGGGGCATGATCCGAAAACAAGTGTGCTCAACAAATGGAATCAGATGCACGATGTGCCAAATGTGTTCGTGACAGATGGCTCCTTTATGACCAGTTCAGGTACGCAAAACCCAAGCATTACCTATATGGCGCTTACGGCCAGGGCGGTAGATTATGCGCACAGGCAGGTGAATGAAGG
>QIDJ01000300.1 GCA_003228395.1 Flammeovirgaceae bacterium | reverse complement strand
AAACGGATACGTTCTCATTAATAAATACTTCCAGCCCCACACCGTAATTTAAAACCGACGTGAGGTCATCTACGATGATCATTTGTAATTCTTCCCCTGTACTTTGGCCTGTAAATGGTGCTGATTCCATTATTGTATAATAAGGGATAGCAGAAAACCATTCCGCACTGAGATGCAGCAAGCTTCGTTTACCCATCCGGATTCCCGCACCAACCCCAACTGACCAGGGTATTTTATGGTTCTCGTCAAGGTCATTCTGGTTGTTTATGATGTAGATATCGTCCGTGGCGCCATTACCGGTAGTATCGATACCGGCAAGAAACGTTTCATAACTCGTACTTCCGGACCCCATACCTTCAATTTTTGGCGTGGTAAGCGTCAAGCCGAGTGAATAGTTCTCTTCCTGCCAGCTTAACCCGAATTTCGCCAACAGGCTCTGTGACTTAAATGCATATGCCCGCTTTTCGATATACATGCCCGTTTGGCTGGAATCGGGTGAAAATGCCTGTAGCTGAAATTTAAGACCGGCATTTCTTTCAAGGGAAGAATAAAAACCGGTAGCGCCGATGCTTAGTTTTTCATTGACCGGGTACGACCAGCTCAAACCCATCCATTCGTCATTAAAACTATTATTGAAACTTATTTCGCCACTAAAATATTCTTCTCCCGGAAAAGCTTTTACGAAATCACCGAAGTCATCTACAGCAAAATTGAATGTGGCATTGAACTGGCTTCGGGTTAAAAATGCATATGCGAACTGGTGCCCCTCCAGGAAACCAAGTTTAAACGTACCTGAAACCAAGGACGGACCTCCGCCAAAATCCGATTTTTTCAAATCGAGACCATCCCCCAGCCCGTTTTTGATGGTTGTTTTGTTTAATTGATATACCTGGCCCGAAATCACAAAGGCAGGTGACTCGAATTGCGAGATCCGGGCCGGGTTATAATACACAGCCCCCAGGTCCTCCACACTCCCGATCACGACACCATTCAGAAGCATCGAACGTGTGCCAAACGATTCTGTCCAGTAATGGCCGCTTTGCGCGTAAAGTTTTGCAGCGAGTAAAATGAAAGCGACTGAAATCGAAGATCTGATCATAGCCAAAAGATTTAATACCGGCGATAAGTTAAGAATGAATTGCTAATTAATAAAACAAGCAGGATTTGCGTAACAAATTAAAATTCAAATTGTGCTCCATTTTTTTACCGGAAGCTGCCTGCAGGGCGATGCATCTTTTGACCCTTCGGAGTCTCCCATAAATGCATTCAATTTATAGAAAATGAACAGATAGTTCAACTGAATAAAATAGTGTACGGAAAATGTGTTATTTACATATCCAGATTTTTCAGAAACCGGTAGCTTTTTGCAATACTCTCTATTTTATCCATCTGCGTATTATCCTGATCAAGAAAAGCATATTGAGCGCCGGCTTTACGGGCAGCAGCGAGTACACCCTTAATATCCACCACACCGCTGCCCATTTCGGTGAAAACCTCAGGAGCGACCTCAAAAACCGTATAATCCACAGGCGTTCCCTTTACAAGATCCTTCAAATGAATGAAGATAACCCTGTCGCTATATTTTTTAATCCATTCAACAGGATCATTTCCTGAGATGGTAATCCAGAATACATCCAATTCAAGCTTTACCAGGTCAGGGTCAAATATCCGGACCATCTCTTCGATGGGTGTAGTTCCGTCCATGGGTTCGAACTCGAATGAATGATTATGGTAATACAGTTGTACACCAGCCGATTTACTCTTTTCAGCAAATCGATTAGTGCTTTCGGCAAAGCGCTTGTAGTCATCCAGGGTTTCTCTTTCTTCAGGCATCATGATGGCAATGCCCATATATTTAACATCATTTTTCAGGCAATCTTCCACAATATTGTCGAATCCATATCCTTGTGGTGGCATCATCCCGAATTGTCTGGCCATTTCCCATTTACCGCTGATATACCCGGGGAGGAAATGTGTGCACAATGGATTCATACCAAGATCCCTGGCTATCGGAGCCAGATTCCCGATGGTGGACGGATCAAAAAACTCGATGTTTTTGATTCCAATATCCGCAATTGACTGCAAAACACGTTGGGGATCTTTTTCAAGTATCTCACGAATCATGAATAGCTGTATTCCAAGTTCGTCAATGTATTTCGTATGATTCGTTGCTATTATACTGGCTTCTCCGGCAGATTCTGATTCCTTTTTTGGCAAACATCCCGTAAGCCCGATTGCAGGTATAGCCAGCGCGGCTGCAGTTGACAATTTCAGGAATTTCTTGCGTGTCAGTTGATTCTTCATTAATCTGAAAGTTATTTTACCTTAAATTCGGGATTATAAATCAGACCGATGATATTTCGCCACGGATCAATTACCGATGCCACCATAATCTCCCCTCCCACGTTAGTTGGAGGTTCATGAACCGTAGCGCCCAGCGAGATCAAACGGTCAAATTCTTTTTGAATGTCTTCGACCCCCCAATATGAAAGTACACTGGCCTGTTTTTCTCCTGAAATATCTTCAGGTAGTAAGCCAAGTTCGTATCCGCGGATGGAAAACCCAATGTAAAAAGGTTCGTCAAAATAAGGGTCTGTTTGAAAGGCTTTAGCATACCATGTTTTGGCCGCCTCCAAATCGTCTACTTTGTAAATCGTAGTGCGTAGTCCTAAAAAATTCGTCATGATTCAAGTTACTAAAAAAAGTGAACTCTCAAAAAAAAAGCCTGTAAGTTGACAGGCCTTCTTAAGATGAAAAAAAGTTAACGAATAAACATTAAATCACTTTGACATTTACTGCATTTAATCCTTTTCTACCTTCCTTTAGTTCAAATTCTACCGCATCACCTTCTTTAATTTCATCGATTAAACCGGACACGTGTACGAAATACTCTTCTTTTGATTCTTCTTCGATAATGAATCCAAATCCTTTAGATTCATTGAAAAATTTTACTGTTCCTTTTTTCATTGCAAATAATATAATTTAAAACTCAAAGTTAGTATTATTTCATTTTATATGATGGTTTTTGTGGTTTAAATTTTAACCGTAGTACATGGCACTAGTGAAGGGTTTAGAGTACCAATCCGTATATTGATATAGAGGAAAAGAAAGTACTAATAATTAGCAGGCACAATACGGGATACCCGCCAAACCGGCCGGGCAGGCTTGCTTCGGCAGCTGTATGAAGGTGTAAATGAATAAATGCATGAATGCGTGAATGTGTGAATGTGTGAATAAAGAAATTGTTTCTGAATATCGAATGTTGAATGCTGAAAATCGGCTTTTGAGAACCCTTACAGAACATAAAGCTATATCACAAAGTAACTCAAAGGGTCCTCAGAGGTACACAAAGCATTTTAGTGTATTAACAAAACAGTCAACGCTAATCAGGTTATGACACCTTGCCAACTGCGAACTGAAAACTGCCAACTCATGCGATCCTTCAGACCTGCGTCCCATTGTGTGCTATGTCATTAAAAACCTTTTCCTGAAATCTTCCTGAATCTTCTTCGAAATGGTAATGGATTTTTTTCCGATTACAAGATGGTCCTTTTCGAATGAAGCCACCTTTTTCAGGTTCACAATGTAGGACCTGCTGATCCGCATAAGATGTTGATGACGGATTTTTAACTCAAAGGAATGAAGATTCATTGTAAGCAAATGATCGGCATCACCGGTGTATAATTTTGAATAACTCCCGTGTGCTTCAATATACATAATGGTATCAATCGGAATTTTAATATACTTCCGGTCGATTTTAATAAATATAGCGTCGTTAAATACATGATGCGACTCAATTTCCACTGCTTCAGCGGTTATATCCTGATCTTTTTTGGCAAAATTATGTATGGCCAGGTCGATAGCCCTGCTTAAATCTTTTTCATCGAATGGTTTTGTGATGAAAGCGTCAGGGTTTGTTGATTTAGCCCTCACAAATGTCTTCTCATCAGAATACGCGGTCAGATATATGACCGGCACTGTAATAAACGTTTGAATTTCTTTTACTGCTTCGATACCGTCCATTTCCCCTTTCAAATTAATATCCATCAGTACTAAATCAGGAGTATGGGCTTTTACACTTTTAACGGCTTCATCTCCAGATTTAACTTTATCAGCTACCAGGTAACCCATATCTTCCAGCGAACCGGCAATGTCTTCCGCCACCAGTGAATTATCTTCGACAATAAGGATACGTAACCGGGACATAGCTATTAATTCTATTTCTTTTGATTGCTATTTTCTGACAAGGAATTCAATAAAAATATTACAAAACCAGGCAAAATACGCATTTCGCCCTGATAATATCAAAATTTATACCTGCGGCAAATTTACTACGTTAAAGGCTTCCATACTATATTTACAATAGTTCCATTTTTCGTTTCAAACTGAATTTCGCCGTTCAGATCAGCAACCAGATTTTTAACAAGGAAGATTCCAAAATTTCCCGAGCTCCCAAGCTTCTTCAACGTCACTCCAGGCCCATTATCTGCAATAGTAAGTACCCACTCATTTTGCCCCTTCGTAAAATCAATTCGGAGTACATTTAACTTTCGTTGTTTGAATGCATGTTTAAAAACATTCGTAATCAACTCATTGGTAATCAGGCCCAGTTTAATTGCCGGATCAATATCGAGGTGAATATCATCAATACGGGTTTCAAAATCAAAGGAACCCTGATCATATCCGAAGCTATCACCGATGGTGTTAACCAATGTATGCAGGTATTCCGGAATATGAATACTTGAATACTGATCCTTTTTATGATTGGTCTCAAATACCACCTGCGTTTGAGCTAACTGCAAACTGCTTTCCCCATTGTAGAGACTGTCTTTTAACTGAACATGCTTCGAGAGGTATTCCAATGCCTCGCGGTAATTTTCCTGAAGTTTGCTGATTTTAGCAAGTATTTCATATCCGTTCATTATACTACTCCTGACATTGATTTTCAAGGCCATATCCAGGCCTGACAGTGCATTTTCTTTCGCGCGTTCATAATCTTTTAGCTGAATGAATATTTTTGATTTCAGGTAAAGCAGTTTCGCAAGGAAAGGATTATAGTGCATTGAGGCAGCGATGGAATACGCTGAGTCGAGGTGATAAAGCGCTTTTTTTTGATATTTTATGGCTTCTTCAAATGCTTTCTGACTAAAAACCATACCTCCGTAATTATACACATTGGTCCTGCTTGTATATCCTTGCAGATTTGTCCGGATCTCCAGCGCCCTGGAACTATATTCTATTACTTTATCAAATTGTCCCTTATGCTGATAGGCAAGCGCAATGTTATCGAGATTGTGCGCTACGCGCCGCATATCACCCAAAGATTCGTTTATTGATTTTGCCTTAAAATGATAGTGCAGTGCTGAATCATTGGCGGCGTGATAATGATACGAAATACCCAGGTATGAATACGTAGTTGCCAGTTTAGAGGAATCATTTAGTTTCAGATAAATATCAGTGGCCCGTTTGTAGTACGTTTCCGCCTCCTCATAATAGCCATTCAGCCATCTTTCCATGCCCGCATTGAGATAGGACATACCCAATCCGGAGGGATAATCAGTTTGCTGTCCTAATTGAATGGCTGAATCGGCATATCGTTTTGCCAGGTGAATATTTACCTCCATCATTTCAGCAGCAAGCCTATTAAGGATATTCATCTTTTGTTTTGGCTCAGGTGCCTCAACAAGTGATCTTTCCAGGCTGTCAATTTTTTTCAGTTCCTGGGCTCTGACAAATGAAACAGCAGAGAGAATAAATAAAAGGACAAACAGCTTAAGTAAAATGGGAAAAGTTATACGATTAATACTAAAATGCATTTCCCAATTTAAAACATTGAAGCATTATATGCACACAAAACTTTTTTTTATAAAGAAATTCGCCAGTTTCATAAAGAAATCTGCGCCGTTCGTAAAATAATTTGAGCTATTACGAAAATACAATTATCTTTTCGGGTTGGAATAAAACTAAAATAATCAATCAATCTATGAAACGACTTTTACTATTTCCCCTGCTTTGTACCATTACACTTTTGCTCATTCCCGGTATTTCTGCCTATTCCCAATGGTCTCAGGTAAATGGCCCGGAGGGCGGATCGATCTCGGATTTATTATTAGATGGCGCCAATTTGTACGCCGTCACGGGTAGCGGCGGCGTTTATAAATCCGGAGATGGAGGCAGCACCTGGAGCCTGGTGGGTTCCGGTACCGTAGGCAATGAGGCAAATTCAATAGTAAAGTCAGGATTAAATATCATTGCCGGCTCTGATGTAGGTCCTTATTTAACCGCCAATAGCGGCACAAGCTGGGCCTTTTCCAATACCGGCCTGCCGTCATTTGATGTATCCCAACTGGTCATTAACGGTGCAAGCATCTATGCGGCAACTCCCGACGGGGTGTATATATCAACCGATAACGGCGCCTCCTGGTCAGGACTGGGTCTCGCTGATCTAAGTGATGATGTTGAATCAATAGCCATTGATGGTACCACATTATGGGCGGCATTGCCTTCAGGATTAACAGAGGGATTATTCA
>QIDJ01000221.1 GCA_003228395.1 Flammeovirgaceae bacterium | reverse complement strand
AAGTGGATTACGGACAAGAACCGGGTTGTGGTGGTAACAGCCCCTGAAAAAGAAGGGGTAACCCTGCCTGCGGAACTGGAAATCCGGAAAATGCTGGATGAAGCCGACAGGATGGAGATCGAGGCCTACCAGGAGGAAGAACTTGCTACTGAACTGATAGCTACACCCCCGACACCAGGCAAGGTAGAGGCTACCAAAAAGTTTGATATCACCGGGGTGACCGAGCTCACCCTTTCAAATGGGGTGAAAGTAGTGCTAAAACCAACAGACTTTAAAAATGATGAAATACTGATGGCGGCATCCAGCCCCGGAGGACATTCACTTTATTCCGATGAGGACTATATGTCGGCATCAAACGCCGCATCCATCATCAATGAAAGCGGTGTAAGTGACTTCTCCTCTACCGATCTGCAAAAAATGATGGCCGGCAAAACGGTGCGCGTATCACCTTATATCGGAAGTCTCTCCGAAGGATTGAACGGAAATGCCGCTCCCAAAGATTTTGAAAGCATGCTCCAACTCATCCATCTTTATTTTACGGCGCCACGCAAAGATGAAGATGCCTTCAAGTCCATGATATCAAAAAACAAGATGTTATATCAAAACCTGATGTCAAATCCGCAATTTTATTTCCAGGACCAGGTTATGAAAATTATGTCCCGGGAAAACCCGCGCGGAGGGGGCTTCCCTACGGCTGAAGACCTGGATAAAATTGATTTTGAACGTGCCTATACCATCTACCAGGACCGGTTTGCCGACGCCGGCGATTTTCATTTTGTATTTGTAGGAAATTTTAACATTGATGAGATTACGCCCATGCTGGAGTTGTACCTGGGAAGCCTGCCTGCCATCAACCGGAATGAAAGCTGGAAGGACCTGGGCATTCGCCCACCGGAAGGGTTGGTGGATAAAATTATTAACAAAGGCACGGACCCCAAAAGCCAGGTAGTGATCAATTTCACTGGTGAAAAGCCTTATACAAAAAAATCGAACTATGATCTTAGCTCATTAGGCGAATTATTAACGATCAAACTGGTGGAAATCCTGCGTGAAGAAAAAAGCGGCGTATATGGTGTTGGGGCTTCCGGAAGATCATCCAAACAGCCCTACGAATCCTATACATTCCGGGTTTCTTTCCCCTGTGCTCCTGATAATGTTGATGAGCTGGTGGCAGCCACATTTGAGGAAATAAAAAACATCCGTGAAAACGGGGTATCAGACGAGGATCTGAAGAAAATAAAGGAAACGCAGCGTCGCCATCGTGAAGAAAATCTGAAAAAAAACCGGTATTGGGTAAGTCAGATCAATGCGTATTACAATTACAACTCAGACCTTGATACCTTTTACGAGCGTGAAAAGCTCGTAGAGGCACTGACCTCGGCGAATTTACAAGCTGCAGCATACCAATACCTGGATATGGATGCGTATATCAAAGTGGTGTTGATGCCGGAGCAATAGGGAATCTACGCTATCCGGAATTGAAATGCGTGTTTCTATAGAGGGATTACCCGGTCAAGCCAGGTACTGACGTTTTTTTATCGGGGATTATCCGGCACCGACAGGATAAACCATAACAGATGACATATTTCAAAAAGTGAATTTCAGTTTCAGAGTGTATGAAACTTGCCGGGTATCTATGTTATAAGCTGTCAACATTGATCCGAAAAAGCACCTACCATATCAATTCTGCTTACAAATTCGTTGATATATCTGACAAGCAATTAAAAACATGGTCCATTTCAACATTTTTGTCACTTTAATAGTCCTGTTTCAAAACCTATTGCAGGACGACCATTCATTTTTTATTGTATTAGTTGCCGGCGCAGTAGAAAGAACCCGTGTCCCGGTAACGTATGACCCATCTTATTTTTCAATTGATTACCCCAACGGTGACGTACCTTCCGACAAAGGCGTTTGTACGGATGTGATCATCCGGGCGTACCGGTATGCAGGGGTTGATCTGCAGAAGGAAGTGCATGAAGATATGATCAAAGACTTTTCGCTGTACTCCGATCGCTGGGGGCTTGCAAAGCCTGATAAAAATATCGATCACCGGCGTGTTCCTAACCTGATGACCTTTTTTGAAAGGAAAGGGGTTTCAAAACCAGTAACTACTAACGCTGAGGATTACCAGCCCGGAGATATCGTTACCTGGGATTTAGGCGGTGGCGTTGATCATATCGGAATCGTAATCAACAAAAAATCTGCTGATGGTTTAAGGCCGCTAATCGTCCATAATATAGGAAACGGGCCTGAAATTTCGGATTGCCTGTTTCAGTTCAGGATTACGGGGCATTACAGGTACTGGAAGAAATAAGCTAAAGGCTCAAAGCTCGAAGCTCGAAGCTCGA
This sequence comes from Flammeovirgaceae bacterium, assembly GCA_003228395.1. GTDB lineage: Bacteria > Bacteroidota > Bacteroidia > Cytophagales > Cyclobacteriaceae > SZUA-230. The sequence goes on along the minus strand of QIDJ01000221.1, from coordinate 4,186 downwards.
AGCTCAAAGCTTGAAGCTTAAATAGCCTATCAATGATTTTTCAAAGCCTTGCGCTGCCCCTCGGTCCCCCGCCTTCTCCCGCACCTGCGGGATTCGGCCGGGCAAGCCTGAGGGGATGCCAGCCACCTTACTGAAAGTTGGCAGTATTCAGTTAGCAGATGGCAAAATTGACAGGCGAATTACCTAACCACCATACTGTCAATTCAGCATAATTCTCTGTGTATCTCAGTGTCTCCTCTGTGAACCTCTGTGCCTGCGCACCGGAGTGCTTCTGCACACAGGTGTGGAATAGCTGAAATGCTATTTCTCAATCAACAATCATGAATCGAAGCTCTAATTCCGAAAACTGAAATTCGTAACTGGAAGTCAGAAGCTGGACGAAGAGAAAAAATCGCAATTTACTTTCTGTTTTGAGAAAAACGAATAATTCCGTTATTCAGACAATTCATCAATAAAAAATTACAGTTCAGTCAGTTACTTTTTTTAGTCAATCACTGAATTCAGATATTAGCGCAGAAATAAATTTTTAACCCAATTAATGATTGACCTATGAAAACTAAATTCAGCAAAATCTTATGCGTACTTTTTTTTACCATGCTATCCTTACCAGGATTCAGCCAGGGTACGATCACACTGAAAATTGAAATCGACGACCTGAATAGTGATAAGGGCAACGTCCTGATCAGCATCAAAGATCAAAACAGGAAAACCATCAGCGAAAAAACGGTCAAAATAAAGAATGGAAATTGCCTGGTTGCATTTGATTCCCTGAATCCCGGAACGTATGCGGTCAGTTACCTCCATGATGAAAACATGAATAAGGCTATGGATTACGGGTCAATGGGTATTCCTGACGAAGGCTACGGGTACTCCAACAATGCACGCGGATTTATGGGCCCGCCCGACTTTGAAGATCAGCTTTTCGAAATCAAAAAGGACACCACCCTGAACCTGAAAACAAAATACTGGTAGCCGGCTCTGATGTGGTATGCATGTACCAATGCTAAAATGCTAAAATGCGTGAATGATTTAATGATTGAATGATTGAATGATTGAATGCTTAAATGTCACATTGTAAACCACCAGATGCCAACTACTATCAGGTTAAATAGTATTCAATCTTTGCGTTTTTTTCCTGCCCTGGCGGCAGGTTTGTGCTTCTTTGCGTCTCTCTGCGTGAAACTTTTTGATAGTTGCACAACTCATTTCCATTAAAACAGCAGCAGAACCTACATAAATTTTACAATTTTATTCACCCCGGTCTGCAGGGACGGCAATATGGTTGCCGAAAAACAACGCATTCAGAAAAAGCCTGTTGGTACCGTACCATGAACCCCTGAAATTGGGATTGTCGGCAAACAACACTGCTCTCCCCCTGCCCATCGGGCTTACAATCAGCGAGGCCGAAGGGATCAGAAAATCGTTCAGGTTTTTCTTTGTTATAAATCCGTCGATATGCGGATCAGCGGAGTACCTGGCCACTGTGGCATACGCATTCTTGCTTGGCGCCAGCCATACGGTGCTGTTGCGGTACACCGGCAGCCGGTTGTTATGATAGCCGAATGCCAGCGGATGCGTAATATCCAGGTCAACCTCAAAAATAGCCCCTCCTACCCTGCTTTTCCCAATGTTTTCAGGTGCGTTCACATAGGGAAGCCGCTTTACCGGCTCTTCTTTTTTATCCGCATCCTTTTTGTCTTTGTTTTTATCTTCTTTTTTGATCAGCGATTCTTTTACCAGTTTTTGTTTGATTGCCCACGAAGAAGCAGTTCGTGTGGTAATCAGGGTGTTTCCTTTAGCCGCCCAGGCGCTGATTTTTTGTCTTTTGGCAGAATCAAGCTGATCATAGCTACCCGACACCATTACCAATACATTGTATTTACTAAAGTCGATCCGGTTAAAGTTACGTAGCTGCACTTTGGTAATTGGCATCTCAACCCGCGTATCGAGCAGGTGCCACACCTCTCCTGCTTCGTACGACGACACCCCATCACCGATAAACATCAATGCTTCCGGCTTCTGAAGAGGCCTGAAATAGCGGCTTCCCAAATCGATGCCCTTCACGTTATATCCGGTATTAACTGCATAAGCCGGGATATGGTATTTTCCAGTAGCTTTTTTAACAATACGGTAAAGCGAATCGGAGCTGATTTTTTGCATGCTCACCGGAATCAGGAGGGTGCCGTAGCTGAATTCTTTAGCCACCCCTTCCACGGAAGCAGAAAAAGGCTTAAAAGCCGCTTTTACTACGGCGCCGTTTTTTTGCAAAAAGTACAAAAGCGCCGGCGCAAAATAATCGTCCCAGGGTATGAGATACGCATATTGCGAAGGCTTTACTTCAGGTACAGCTACTATATTATCCGCACCCGTAATTTCAGCTCCTGTTTTAAACGTACCTGTTATTCCGGCATAGGGCATGTTATAAAAATTCGCCAGGGACCATGCCGATGCATCATAAAACACACTGTCAGTAAAGTCTTTGTACGTTTCAAACATCGTTTGCACCATGCGGTACTGCGGTTGTTTTGCCGGCACCACATACGCATAGGATGGATCAAATCTTTTTCCGCTATTTGTCACGACAGCCCCAAGATTATACACCTTAACCCGGTGAAGAAGCAGTTTATCAATAAAAGCCAGGGTTCGGTTTTTGTCATACCGGTCACCGAAAACATACGCTTTTACCGGATTTTTATCCGCCCGGGTCAGCGCGGATTTAAAAAAATCCTGCTGATACGCGTAAAGCATATCCTTATTTTCTACTGCAGCTCTTAGGGTAGCCATACTGGATGTAAACTGATTTCGTATGGTAAACGCAAAGGTGATCTTTCCCGTGGCAGTCTTCTGCAGAAGACCGCGCGAACTGGCCTGTTCAAAAAGCAATCCAAGCCCTCCCTGAAGGTCAGGATACGACGATCCATACCCCGGATAGGTGCCATCAAATATCTCTTTTGTAAAATAGAATGAACCTATTTTATCCAGGTCTTCCCGGAAATACCTGGCAAAGGTTTCATTTAATTTTGTATAATTTTCTTTCGGCATAATCGGATCTTTGGAGGCGTTGTCTTTCATGGGTTCAAAAAAATAGGTGCTGTTCGTCCCCATTTCATGAAAATCCGTCACTACGTTGGGATACCATTGGTGGTACCAGTTTAGTTTCCCACGGCTTTCCGGATGTATTCCGAGCAGCCAGTCCCGGTTTAAGTCAAACCAATAATGGTTGGTGCGTCCCCGTGGCCATCCTTCATTGTGTTCTGCATCTGTCGGGTCCTCCACAACCGGGTCGCCTTTGTACATGTTGGTCCAATGGGTATGGCGGTCTCGTCCATCCGGATTGATAGTGGGATCAATAAAAACGATGGCATTTCCCAGGTAATTTAAAATAGATTCGTTGGTCGAAGCAACCAATGTGTAGGCCGTAAGCATGGCGGCTTCGGAACTGGAAGGCTCGTTGCCGTGCACATTATATCCCAGGTTTATAAAAACAGGTAAATCTGAAAAATCAGTCACCGTGGTAGCAGGATTGCAAACCTCCAGGTGCCTGGTTTTCAGGCTTTCGATGTTTGCAAGGTTCGCCGGATCGGTTACCGTTAGCATGATCAGCGGCCGGTATTCATAGGTGTTTCCATAGATTTCAATGCTTGCCCGGCCGGAAATCCTGGCCAGTTCCTTCATATACGAAACCAGTCTGTCGTAGCGTGTATGGTGAGCGCCGATGGGATACCCCAGAAATTTTTCAGGTGTGGGTATATCCGGGTTAAAAGGCCCCTTCCCATCCAGAAAATAATCCTGGCCTTCAGCGGGGTTTATGATAATAACGGAAATAAGTATCAGTGATAACCGGACAAATTTTTTCATGGATTCAGGGGTTAAATTAAAACATGTCCCAAGTTATAAAAGGAATAATAAAACCGGAAAGGCCATGCGGTGAAAGCTCGGTTTTATTACTTCAACGGTACTTTCCGGCTTTTTCTGACATCCTATTCACTTTTTATCCGGTTCTTTTTTGAATCTGCTACTCAATTCCCCGTATTTTTTTCCGGTAATTGCTGTTTGGACGGTCAAGATTTATACTTTTGAATATATACGATTGATTAACCACGCCATAAATGACGTGGAATTAAAGAATAAATTTAACCGGGCTATTGCCCAGGGCTAAGGAAAATGGTTTTATAAAGAATAAGGG
>QIDJ01000268.1 GCA_003228395.1 Flammeovirgaceae bacterium | reverse complement strand
GAGCGGATCGGCGATCTGAATAAGAACCTGGCCGAAGAGATCATTTTCCATCTCGAGGCAGAGGTGCTGCGGCATAAAAAGCGCAAGAATAAAATCAGGGAACGATAACTGGTACTGGTTACCCTTACTTGCGCAAGTCTTAACCTCGGGCTTAGCGCCGGCCAGACTTGTGCATTTTTCTTACTTTGCACTGGTCATAGGGTCGCCCTACGACCTAATCTTCTATGCCCTGATTGGTCAGGGTTATCATTGAAATTACCAACCCGGTAACGTAAAAGCCACGAATGCAATTCGCGGCTACGTTCGAATCAATCTCACACTGGTGCGAATCCTCCGGCATTGCCGATAGCTATCCTATTATGGCGCAAGGCTGGGTGCGGGAAAGAGCACGAGCCTGACCTGTGCCTTGCTCAACCTTGTACATAATGACCAATAGGCTAAACACACTGGCGCGGATCTTCCAGCCAGGCCAGTGTGTCAGCGAGATCCGTGACATGTTCATACATATTCATAATGACTAATATGCTTTAAAACTGGCCAACTTTCATTTTTATAACTATATTGTTCTTTAAATACCCGTTGCCACTCCACATCAAAGCTATCTTCTGGCAATTATTATGGAACAAATAACCCAAAAACGCCAGCTCGCTGCAATCATGCTTGCCTGCCGAAATCCCGAAAGGGATGAAGGAGGGTTCACCTACATTGTCGGGTACACTGCAATAATGGAAGCAGCAGATGAGTTGAAAGAACTTAGAAAAAGTAAAATGTAATCTGATGATCTGGGAAAATCTGGCAGATATATCCCTGGTTCACAGACTATCCCCTTCAACAAAAAGTTGTAATGCGTAAAAAGGTAAATCCATAATAGACTCGCTGTTGTTGAATTTTGCCTGCGAAATTTTCACGGCTTTTTCAGTTTTGAATTTTTTCATAAATAGATGCAGGCTTTTCATCCTTCCCTTTGCACCGGATTTTATCTCAACAGGGATTATCCGGGTGCTTTTTACAATAATATAATCCACCTCAGCATTACTATTTCTTGCTTCCCTTGCCCAGTAATATAAGTTTGGCCTCAGTTCAGGTTTATAATAAGCAATCAATTCTTGCCCAACAAATTGCTCGGCAACTGCACCATTAAAAATAGCTGTAAAATCGTTTTGCTTTGCGGTATCGCTATAAACTCCACTAATTGCGTGCATGAGGCCAATATCCAACAAAATGATTTTGAAATAATTATCTTTTACGCCGTACTCCAGAGGAATTCCCGCACCACTTGTCCGTTTAACACGATGTAATACATCAGCCTGGTCTAGCAGTTCTACTGCCTGTTTTAACTCACGTGATCGCACTTGAGCGTCCACTTTTGAATAAACAAACTTATTCCCAATTAAAGCCGGTGCCGAATTAAATATTTTTTTGAGATAAGAAAATTTAGAGACTTTTGAGTATTTCGAAAAATCATCAATAAAGGTTTCTACTATTGAGTGTTGGATCTGTTGACATTTCAAAATATCACCGGAATTCACATATTCCTTAACCACAGCTGGCATACCTCCAATGATAAAGTACTTCCTTACTAATTCATTCAACTTTCCATGTAAGCCATCTGAAATCTTCTCAAGATTTGAAAAATCGTTCAAATAATTTCGTAAGTCTCCATCCCCTTTTGCTTCAATAAATTCCCCGAAAGACATGGGGCTCATATACATATACTGAACTCTGCCAACCGGCACCCTGTAATCCTCCACATTCAGAGAGAATTCCAATAAAGACCCTGCCCCAATAAGATGTAACTCCGGCATCTCTTCAAAAAAATACCTCAAACTCATTATTGCTTTAGGGCAATCCTGAATTTCATCCAGCAATAACAATGTTTTCCCCGGTGTCACTTTTTTACCAACAAATAATGCTATCTGCTCAATAATGTTCTTAGGGTCGTTATTGTTAAAAATATCTTTGTACTCAGGATTCCTTTCAAGGTTCAGGACAATAAAAGAATGAAACTCGTTACGGCCAAACTGATTGATAATGTAAGTCTTGCCTGTTTGTCTTGCACCACGCACGAGCAACGGGCGCCTGCTACTATCTTTTTGCCAAACTTTTAGTGCGCTATATATGTCCCTTTTCATAAAGAAAGCAGTAATTGGCTATTTTCCAATGTAATAATATATATTTTATGGCTATAATCCAAGCCTTAAATACAATACTATTGGCTTTTTTACAAGGTTAATGGTCTTTTTTTTGGATAGGCTGTAGATTTTCATTCTTTGATCGAAGGCTACATTCAAATAGAGTGTAAATTAACTCAACTACTAAAGCTTTATCCGATTGTTTCGTTAACCGGGCGCGACAATCTGGTAAAACAACATTAGTCAATGTATGTATTTAAAAGTTTACACTATGTTTCCCTGGAAAACCCGGATGACCTGTCGCTCGCACTTAATGGCCCTAATACCATAATTATTGCCGGCCGCAGGTAATGATTTTCGTTAATTTCCACTAAATTTCGCTTCCAAATAAATACTGTAAAGCTGTGAGTGAAAGAAAAGGCCTGTTATCGTTTTTTAATATTGAATCTATCATCGACAATCTGTCGGGTTATATTGAAAAGAAGATTGCCCTCCTTAAGATTGAATTAAAAGAGGATCTGGCCGTGGCAGGCGCTAAAATTCTGATCATGCTGGTACTGGCATTGTTTATGTTTATGATCATCCTTTTTCTAAGTATCGGAGCCGGTGTATTGCTTAATATGGTGCTTGAAAATGATTATCTTGGCTTTTTCATTGTAGCAGGGTTTTACCTGCTGCTATTTGTGATATTCGGGCTTTTGCACAAGCAACTGGGGATAGAACAAAAGCTTGAAGAAATTTTTTTAAAAATCCTGAAAAATCAATAAAATAAGGCGGAGATGGAAGTTATGGATGTCATCAGGCAAAAAGAGGAGCTTCAGCAATCGGCAGATGAATTTAAGCATAAGCTGGAGGATGATTTTGAAAAATCAATTGCTGAGTTAAAGAAAATATTCGTAATTGCAGCTTCTGCAGGCGCCGGTTTACTTTTCGTTTATTCTGTTTTTAAACTTTTTTCACCAAGCCAGAAGCAAGATAGCAAGCCTGAATATGCCGTGCCGCCCGCAGCTGGTGGCAGGCCAGGTGTTCTGAAAACGATTATGTCCACCGGAGTTGAAATAGCTGCTGTGGTACTGCTCAATATTGTTAAAAAGAAGATAACCGAATACATAGAGGGTCTCGATAAAATTAATGAAAATGGAACTACCGATTCTGAAGGAGCTGATCCGGAAAAAGCAAAAAGGGATTAAATCCTTTGCTGTCCTGATTGATCCTGACAAAACGGAGAATGATGTTTCACTCACACGGCTGGTTCGCTTGTGTATGGAGAACAGGATTGACTACTTTTTAGTGGGAGGCAGTTTCATTACTCAAAATAATACTTCTGAAATCATTTCGGTTATAAATAAACAGTGTGACATTCCGGTAATTCTTTTTCCCGGGAGCAATCTGCATATTGATCTGACAGCAGATGCGATCTTATTGCTGTCGTTGATCTCAGGGAGAAATGCAGATTTCCTGATCGGGCAACATGTACTTGCAGCCCCAATCTTAAAAAACAGCAATCTGGAAATTATTCCCACCGGATACATGCTCATCGGGGAAGATAATGCCACCACCGCATCTTATATGAGTAATACCACGCCAATACCTTCTGATAAATACACGGTGGCTGGCTGTACGGCCCTGGCAAGCGAAATGCTCGGGATGAAGGTGATTTACATGGATGCCGGCAGCGGGGCAAAAAGAAGTATCAGCGCGAAAATGATAAGCCATGTTGCCAAAAATATAAATCTGCCGATGATCATAGGTGGTGGGCTTAACACGCTTGCCAAAGCATCAGAGGCGCTCCTTGCAGGCGCCGATACGATTGTGGTTGGAAACGGAATTGAAAACGATACGCAGTTGCTGATTGAAATATCAGATTACCTTCGGGGGGTTAATGAACCCCTAAAGATTCATTAGCGATTCTCTACGCCGCATTTTACCCGCAGGAATGCCGAACATCATCTTAAACCTCCTGCAAAAATACGCCGTGTCTTTATACCCCACTTCCCTGCCAATATCCCGTATGCTCTTTTTGCTGGTTCGCAGTAAATTCACTGCCTCTTCCATACGCTGGTATTCAATATAATCCTGGGGATTTATGCCGGTAAGCATTTTAAAATACTGGCCCACATAATCTTCCGATACGTTGGCAACATTGGCAAGTACTTTATTGGATAAATCGCCACCGATATTTTCTTTGATATATGCAAAAATATCTATCAGCCGTGGATCTTTGAAATAGGTGCTGTTTGTAACAAGTTGTTCTACAAAAAGATTTTTGGCAACGATATAACGGATGATCTCCACCACAAGTTGCTCGGTAAGTAACTTGATAATCCGTTCTTTACCGGGCAGGGTTGAATCAGTTTCCAGAACGATATGATGAATAACACTTGAGATTTCTCCACTGCGTAATTTAAAAGGAGGTATATCAAGCGAAGCAAAAAAGTTTACAGAGTTAAAAACTTTCGCCTCAAAAGACACATAACTAAAGCTGTCGTAGTTAGGATCATTTGATACCTCGTTGTCATAATGGCGGAAATACAATTCTTTTTTGTTTATAAAGTCATCATTCGACATTGTGATTACCGGGTCCTGTCCATACGATATGTCCGTGGTTTTACCACCGGGAATAAATAATATTTCGCCGGAGCGCAATGATTCCTTACGTTCGCCAAATTTGATTTCTCCTTTTCTGAGCAGGATAATCGTATTTTCCACATCATAAGAGCCTTCTATCTTTACAGGTTGTAAAATATTTATATTATTGGCTTTAATAAATCTTACCCCCAATGATTCAATTATTTTATTATAATCTTCCATTCAGACAACTATTTAGGTTCCACTAATAAATTTAGTACAACTGATTCTAAATCAAATCTAATAATTTTTTTGGCAATAAAAAAAGCAAATTTTGCAGTTATTGTATTTTAACAAGAAATAGTAATGTTAACTGCGAAGTAACTCCCTGGATATTACAATTTTCTGAATCTCAGATGTTCCTTCATAGATTTGCGTAATTTTAGCATCGCGCATCAGTCTCTCCACATGATATTCCTTCACATACCCGTATCCTCCGTGTATCTGTACCGCTTCATTGGTTACTTGTTGCGCCATTTCAGATGCAAATAATTTTGCCATAGCACTTTCTTTGACAAATGTTTTGCCTTCATCCTTCAGCCTGGCAGCCTTCAAAACCAGCAATCGTGCTGCATCTATTTTGGTTGCCATTTCTGCGAGCTTAAATTGTATAGCCTGATGTTGGGCTATGGGTTTGCCGAATGCGACTCTTTCTTTCGAATAACTGAGCGCCAGTTCATAAGCTCCGGATGCAATTCCCAGGGCCTGTGAAGCAATACCAATGCGACCCCCGTTTAGCACTGCCATGGCAAATTTAAAGCCGGATCCGTCTTCACCTATCCGGTTTGCTTTGGGCACTTTCACATCAGTAAACATTATGGAATGCGTATCGGAAGACCGGATTCCCATCTTACTTTCTTTTTTGCCAACCACAAGCCCTTCCGATTCTTTTTCTACTATAAAAGTATTGATGCCTTTATGCCGCAATTCCAGATGAGATTGAGCAATAACCACGCAAATTCCGGATGATTTCCCGTTTGTGATCCAGTTTTTAGTCCCGTTCAGCAAATAATAGTCACCCTGGTCAATCGCAGAAGTTTTCTGCGAGGTAGAATCCGAGCCTGCTTCCGGCTCACTCAGGCAAAATGCTCCAATCGTTTCACCGCTTGCCAGCCTGGTCAGGTACTTTTGTTTTTGTTCTTCAGTTCCGTGTTTTTCAATTCCCCAGCATACCAGCGAATTGTTGACTGACATGATCACCGCGCAAGAGGCGTCAACTTTGGATATTTCTTCCATCGCCAATACATAAGATACGGTATCCATACCACTGCCGCCATAGTCCGTGGATGTCATCATGCCCATAAAACCCATTTCTGCCATCATTTTCACTTGCTCTACAGGAAATTGCTGCTTTTCATCTCGTTCAATCACGCCGGGCAGCAACTCCATTTGAGCAAAGTCCCTGGCAGCGTCACGTACGGCTATTTGTTCTTCAGTCAGTTCGAACATAAGTATATGGCGCTAATCGCGGCCTCCTAAAAATATGGAAATAAAGTACAATAATGTTACAAGCGAACCCAAAGCGGCTACCACATACGTCATTGCAGCCCACTTTAGTGCATCTTTGGCCATATCATGTTCCTGCGACGATACAATTCCCCGCTGGTCAATCCAGTTAAGCGCACGCTTGCTTGCATCAAACTCAACCGGTAGGGTAACAAATGAAAAAAGCGTAAGTACCAAATAGCAGCCGATTACAACAATTAATAAAGTCTGCCAGTTGGTCCCGAGTATAAATCCGCCTCCGAAAATGGACATCAGCATGATAAAATTCAGAATTTTTCCACTGGCATTCTGAACCGGCACCAATGCACTTCTTACATT
>QIDJ01000355.1 GCA_003228395.1 Flammeovirgaceae bacterium | reverse complement strand
GGCAAAGTCTCCCGGATTTAATGTAACCGTTTGCGGAAACAACGCCTGTTGCGTAAAAGACACATGCGTTTTAAGCCGGTTTTGAAATTTTTCGTATAAAATTCGCTCGTGTGCCCGTATAATGTTAATCAGGATCATTCCCGATTTCACCTGGGATACAATATACTTTTCGTGCAGCTGAAATATGAAGTCGTTCTGAATCCCATCGCGGTTTTTATACGATACAGCCGCACCCTTTGCACCCGGAGAATCTGTACCTGTAAGACCCGGAAATGTAATTTCAACTCCTTGTTCATTTGACTGATCATCCACATTGCGGTGAAGTACATTCTGATATAACTGTCCCCATTGTTCGATATCCTGTTTGGATGGTGGCGACGCGCCAAACCTGGCATAATTTCTTTCTGCAATAGTTTCAAACCGGCGTGTGCGATCTTTGCCGAAATTAATGTCCGACTCAAAATCAATAGACGGGCTGATGTTATGCGCGCCGAGGGCCTGCCTGATTGCAGACCGGATGACACCATACACCGATCGTTCGTCGGCAAATTTGATCTCGGTTTTTGTGGGATGTACATTCACATCGATATGAGCCGGATCAATTTTAATAAACAGTACATAAAACGGGAAATAGTCCGAACCAATCAGCCCCTCGTAAGCATTCTGTACGGCATGATTCAGGTAACCTGAACGGATATAGCGATTATTCACGAAAAAGTATTGTTCGCCGCGTGTTTTTTTTGCCGACTCCGGCTTTCCGATATATCCTTTTATGGAAAGATGGTCCGTTTCTTCATCTACGGTCACCAGTTGCTCCCGGTAATTCTTGCCAAGCAGGTTTACAACACGCTGGCTCAACTTCTCCTTTCGGAGACTATATGATTGCAGGTCATTCTGGTATAGTGAAAAAGATACATCTGGTCTTGACAAGGCAATTCGCTGGAATTCTTCTACCACATGCCGCATTTCAACCCCATTCGATTTCAGGAAAATACGCCGGGCAGGGATATTGTAAAACAGGTTTTTTACGGAAACAGAAGTACCTTTTGCACAGGCCGCCGGGTGCTGCGATTTTACATTTGAAGCCTCTGTTTCCAGTTCGGTGCCAAGGTCGCTTTCTTCCGTTCGGGTTTTAATATCCATTTGCGACACTGCTGCAATAGAGGCCAGCGCTTCCCCCCTGAAGCCCATGGTAGTTACCCGGAACAAGTCTTCTGTTTTCCGGATTTTGGAGGTAGCATGCCGCTCCAGGCTCATGCGTGCATCCGTTTCAGTCATACCTGCCCCGTCGTCGATTACCTGTACCAGCGCTTTCCCTGCATCTTTTACGACTACACTGATCTGGGTTGCGCCGGCGTCCACCGCATTTTCCATCAGCTCTTTAACCACCGATGCCGGACGCTGCACCACTTCACCGGCTGCAATCTGGTTGGCAATACTATCGGGCAAAAGTTGAATTACATCGGTCATGCAAACAGTTAATAATTTTTCCGGAATTTTGACAGAATATAAACAGACAATCCTAATCCTGCTAAAATATATAAGACGATATTCCCCCAAAAAAGATATCCAAACACACCAATAATCAGAAATACCATGATCGCAAACCGAAGCATACCCGTTTTGTTTTCCCTGTAATAGGACTTACGGCGAAACGATCCGGATATCCTTGAATTGTGTCCTGCCTCATTTTCAGCATTCTCCGATTGTTCTTTCATCTCCCTTTTGATGCGATCGGTACGATTTTCGATGTCTTCTTTTACAGGATCGTAATAGCGCGGTTGCAAATTAAAGCGATTATGATCAGGGATTTTGAGTAGTGACGGAAATCTCATATTTGGCTTCTTAATCGACAGAAAATAGTTTATTTGTTAACAAGGATGCCTTATATTTAATAAACCAATATTTTGAATGAGCAAAATTAGGGTTTATATTATTCTAATCATACACGGGTAACGGTGTGATTGCTGAAAATTTTTAAAGATTATGCGTAACAGCGACTTCGTATGGTACTTCCTCCTGTTATTTCTTTTAGCTGGAGAACTGCATGCAACAGATCCCCCGGATAAACGAAGGTGGATAGAAAATACCTTGCGGAAAATGAACCTTGAAGAAAAAGCAGGTCAATTGCTTTGGATTGCTGCAGGTGAAGGCCCTACCGACACGCTGGAAACAATAATCCGACAAATTAATCCTGCAGGAATACATGCAACAGGCATGGGCCCGGTAGTATTATACCAGTTGGCCTATAACACGAGAAAAATACAGGTTAAACTTCCATTGCTCCTTTCTGTGAATTTGAATTCCATTGACAGTATGGTTCACATGCCGGAATACCGGTCGGTAAAGCATATCAGAAACCAACAGCTTATCACTGACTACTACCGCGAAATCAACCGGCAACTTGATCTGATTGGATTCCAGATGGATCCCACCACCGGTGTCGGCCCGGGATTAATAATTGCGTTACCGGAAAATAAATCCAGGAAACGGGATGTACAGGCATTTAAAAAAGCACTATACGAAAATGACGGAGTCATCATTTCATCAGATTATAGCTTTTGGCTCCGCTTTATTGTAGAAATGGTCTCTTCCGGTGAAATCAACCGTTCTTTTTTCGAAAATAAGGTAAAAAAGGTGCTTCAGGCTAAATCTGTTGTTACCGAAAATCAAACCGATAAGGATAAAATACCAGGTTATCTTCTTCATTATGAGCTCAACCAAAGCGGTTCGCGAAAACTGAAATTCGAGTTGTGCCAGGCAGGTTTCCGGATAGTTAACGACCATACAAGCCAGATCCCAATTAGAAACCTCGCATCAAAATCGCATGCGGTTCTTGTTTTTACTGAAAATTCCGCGAGTGAGATTGACATTTTTACCCAATACCTGAATAAATATTATCCGGCTATGCAATTCAACAGATTGCCGGAGCAGGAACTGAAGCCGGATGACCCATTGTATCTGTTTGATCGGGTATTCGTAAAGCTGGAAGGACGTATCGACGATCTTTTACTATTGCAGTTGTCCGGGCTGGAACAAAAAACCGAACTTTATATTGCCTACTTTGGAAATGAAAATGAATTGGTAAAGCTTCAGGATTATTCTGTTGTTATCTGGCATCCGGAAAAAACTTTATTATCGGAAAAAATCGGGCCGCAACTTTTTTTTGGTGGATTCATTGCGGATAACAGACTATCCGCTGGCGCACCCTTTCGACTAGCATATGAAATACCTGAAACGGCCGGAATGGATGCCGGTGTGCTCACTAAAATAGACCGGATAGTGGCAAATGCAATCAGTGACAAAGCCATGCCGGGATGTCAGATTCTGGTTGCCCGAAATGGCAAGGTGGTTTTTGAACGTAACTATGGTACGCTTACCTACAACAAAGACATTCCGGTGACATCCGAAACCCTGTATGATCTTGCTTCGATTACCAAAGTTATTGCCACGCTGCCGGCCATCATGAACCTAAACGAATCAGGTATCATTGATCCGGACACAAAAGCCTCCTTTTATCTGGAAGACCTGCTTGAGACCAATAAAGCAAACATCATTTTGCGCGACATACTCACGCATCAGGCTGGCCTGTTTCCTTATCTGCCGTTCTGGCAACAAACCATGGATGCGCAAGGGCTTAAACCCGATTTGTACACGTACCATCCCGAAGCACATTTTAATAATCAGTTGGTACCGGGAATTTATACCAACGATGCACTGGCTGATTCACTATGGAAATGGACGCTTGTGTCGCCATTAATTGAAAAGCAGTTTCCAAAAGCCGCTTACAGCTATCATTACAGTGATCTTGGGTTTTATATTCTGAAGAAACTTGCCGAAAAGTACCTTAATCAGCCAATTGACACTTTCCTGATCCGGAATTATTACGATCCGATCGGAATCCGGCGTGTAACTTTTTTGCCATCATGCCGGTTTTCATTATCAGAGATAGCTCCTACTGAATTCGACACCCGATTCAGAAAAACGCTTGTACATGGCGTTGTACACGATCAGACAGCTGCGATGTTTGGCGGTATAGCAGGTCATGCAGGCTTATTCGGCAATGCAAATGACCTTGCAAAAATCATGGAGATGTTTCGGCAAAAAGGAGTTTATGCTGACAGGCGATACTTTTCGGCCCGTATTATAGACGAATATACCCGCCGCCAATACGCCAACAGCCGGAGAGGGATGGGCTGGGATAAACCGGATCCGGAAGAAAATGGAAATTCATCACGATATGCCTCTTTTTCGTCATTCGGACATTCGGGATTTACAGGAACTTCGATATGGACAGACCCTGAATTTGGATTGATATATGTATTTTTGTCAAATCGTGTGCATCCTGATGCTGAAAATTTTAAACTTATTGAATCCGGAATCCGTACAAAAATTCATGATGTTGTATATGAATCAATATGGGAATACGCGAAAACACATGAATTTTGAACTTATTAACATAACGCAATAAATAGAAATGAAAATAGGAATAGTTTTATATCCCACATACGGCGGAAGCGGTGTGGTAGCAACTGAGTTAGGCAAAGGGCTTGCACAAAAAGGGCACAGCATACATTTTATTACGTATTCACAGCCCTCCAGACTGGTTAGTTTCAATGAAAATCTTTACTACCATGAAGTGGACCTGCTTACTTATCCGCTTTTTCATTATCCACCTTATGAGCTGGCGCTGGCTTCAAAAATGGTTGATGTGGTACAATTCGAAAAGCTGGATCTGCTGCATGTACATTATGCCATACCCCATGCTTCGGCTGCATACATGGCACGGCAAATCCTTGCGGAAAAAAATATTTCTATTCCCGTAGTTACAACCCTGCATGGAACGGATATTACCCTGGTAGGTAAAGACCCTTCATTTGAACCCGTGGTCACGTTCAGTATTAATCAGTCCGACTGTGTGACGGCTGTCTCGGAAGATCTGAAAAAAGACACCTACAGTCATTTTAACATAAAAAAGGACATTAAAGTGATCCCCAACTTTATTGATCTTGTCAAATTCAGGAAAATGAAAAAAGATCATTTTAAAAAGGCCATTTGTCCTAATGGTGAAAAACTGATTGTCCACACGTCTAATTTCAGAAAAGTGAAGCGGGTAGATGATGCACTGCGCGTATTTCAGGGAATTGTTAACGCCATGCCTGCCAAAATGCTGCTGGTCGGCGATGGCCCCGAAAGGGCCAATATGGAAATGCTCTGCCGCGAACTTGGTACCTGCGACGATACCCGCTTTCTTGGAAAACAGGAGGCCATCGAAGAGTTGCTGTCGGTTGCCGACCTGTTCATTATGCCTTCGGAAAAAGAAAGTTTTGGCCTTGCCGCACTCGAAGCTATGGCCTGTGAAGTACCCATAATATCAACTAATGCCGGTGGGTTACCTGAGTTAAATATCAACGGGAAAACCGGTTTTATGAGTGATGTGGGTGACATTGAAGATATGACAAAGAATGCCCTTTACATTCTTCAGGATGAAAACCTGCCTGAATTCAAGCAAAATGCACTTCAGCGTGCAAAAGATTTTGATATCACCAACATACTGCCACAATACGAAGCCGTTTATAATGAAGTATTGGATATGAAAAAAATCCTTGCGGCCGATTTAAATAAGTGAAAAAACGAATCTTGTCCGGGAAACGCATTTCGTCCTGATTTTATATATTTGTCAGTTAAAAAAAATAAAAACTTAATATAAACCGTTACAGTGGAAAATAAACCACATACCAAAGGCTCAAAACGTATGTTCAAGAATTCGTTTCTTGAAAAACTGACACATACGCATATTAGCATACCATTGACGATTTTTAGCATTTATGCAGTTGCACTTCTTTATTGGAGCTATGATAATCAGTATTTAAACTTTATTTCCACCGTGCTTATGTTTTTATCTGGTATTTTGTTGTTTACACTGACCGAATACCTGATGCACCGGTATTTGTTCCACCTTCCGCCCACAAGTGAGTTTAATAAAAAAGTGGCTTACACGGTCCACGGTATCCACCACGATTATCCCAAAGATAAAGACCGCCTGGCTATGCCGCCGGTTCTGAGTATTGTCCTTGCGACGTTATTCCTGTTGCTGTTTAAATCACTGATGGGCAATGCCGGATTTGCATTTACGGCCGGGTTTGTGGTTGGGTATTCCGCTTATTTATGGGTTCATTACATGGTGCATGCCTTTACGGTGCCAAAAAACTTTTTTAAGGTATTGTGGGTCCATCATGGCATTCATCACTATAAAAGCCCGGATAAAGCATTCGGCGTTTCTTCTCCGTTATGGGATTATGTGTTCAGAACAATGCCCTGAGCAACCTGATTTGAATTATGTATTCTGTTTTACCGGAATTAAAATCAATGCAATAAAAATAGCCAATGTCGTATTGCTACATTGGCTCCAATATTCCATTTAAATGCAGGAAATCAGATTTTTTGCTCTGATTGTTTTGCGCTCTGCTCCTGGGTATCCTGCTTGGCATAAGTAGGACATGTGTAAGATGTACAAGCCGAAGCAAGCAGCAAAATCGCGAATGACAGCCAAACTAATTTTTTCATGATGCAGTAAAAATAAATTTTTAAAAATTGCAT
>QIDJ01000103.1 GCA_003228395.1 Flammeovirgaceae bacterium | reverse complement strand
CCCGTTAACCAGGCATGACACCCCTTCAGGAACCTGGTTTGCCTTAAATACCGTATTGACAATATGCTGGCATGCAATGCTGCACAACGGCACCTTTTCCGAAGGTTTCCACACGCATACGTCTCCGCACACCCACGCAATCATGGTATTCCATGACCAAACAGCCACTGGAAAATTAAATGATGAAATGATACCTACCACTCCAAGCGGATGGTATTGTTCGTACATACGATGTGACGGCCGCTCAGAATGCATGGTGAGTCCATGCAACTGCCGGGAGAGACCCACTGCAAAATCACAGATATCAATCATCTCCTGTACCTCGCCAAGTCCTTCCTGGTACGATTTACCCATTTCCCAGGAAACAAGCTTACCCAGTGACGCCTTATATTTCCTCAATTCCAGTCCGATTTGCCTGACTACCTCACCACGTTTCGGGGCGGGCCACTTTCGCCATTCACTGAATCCCTGCAACGCAGTTTCCACTACTTGATTATATTCCTCTTCTGCGGCAGATCGCACCACCGCAACCAACTTCCCGTCAACAGGAGACCAGGATTCGAGTTTTTCACTTTCACCGGTAAGCCATACCGATCCGGATGAAACACCGGAGTTTTCGCTTTGAATCTTCAACTCTTTCAGGGCTTCTGCGATTCCAAATTGATTTTCCATGAATATTTTATCTGTTTCTGAAGAGCTGCAAATCTACATAATGAGGTCTTAAATTAATTGAAAAACCGGGTACAATATGGCCTGATTATAAATTGCTGCCTTACCACTTCATCGAATAGTAAGTTCTTTCTCCATCCGCACTGATACCGAGTATATTGATGCGCTCACCCACTTTGAATTCCAGAATGGCGCGCAATTCATCTACATTTTGTACGCGTGTTTTATCGATCTCAGTAATGATAAATCCCTCTTTAATTCCTGCTTCCTTCCACTTTCCTGATTGTACATCCGTAATTTTAACACCCCCGTATATACCCAGTCTGCGGGATTCGGATTCAGGAATATTTTCGAATGTAGCCCCTTCCAGAATGGCAACTTCCGGTATTTCCACTGCTTCTGCTTCTGCCACAACGTTGAATTTGCGTAGCGTAGCTGTTACGGTCTTTTCAACACCATTCCGGATATAGGTTACTTTCACTTCATCTCCGGGCCTGTTTCTGGCCACCATTTCCTGGAGTTCAGAGGTGTTATTTACTTTTTTCCCGTTTATGCCCACTATAATGTCGCCGCTTTCAAGTTCTGCTTCCTCCGCTGCACTGTTTTCGTTCACAGTAATTATATATACGCCATTAAGTACATCCACGTCTTCTAATTGAGACTGTAGCGCGGCATCTCTGATCATCACCCCAAGCAGGCCGCGCTGAACAACGCCAAATTCGAGCAGGTCGTCCATTACCTTTTTAACCAGTGTAACTGGCACTGCAAATGAGTAACCCGAGTATGTTCCGGTTTGTGTAGCAATGGCGGTATTTACACCTACCAGGTTGCCTGCCAGGTCAACCAGGGCGCCTCCGCTGTTTCCGGGATTTACTGCGGCATCCGTCTGAATAAATGATTCTATCTGAAGTTGGTTTTCATCCGCAAGAATATGAATATTCCTCGCTTTCGCGCTTACAATTCCAGCCGTAACGGTGGAATTAAGTTCAAAGGGGTTGCCTACGGCAAGCACCCATTCACCGATCTGCAAATCGTCAGAATTACCATAATGGAGGAAATTAAGTCCGGTTTCCTTAATTTTTATCAGTGCCAGGTCGGTCGTGGGATCCGTTCCAATAACCGTTGCTTCATACCTTCGATTGTCATGCAGGGTTACTTCGACTGAATTTGCCCCGTCAATGACATGATTATTGGTAACGATGTATCCGTCATCTGAAATAATCACACCGGATCCTTTCGATGCAGATGGGAAAGTACGGTATCTGAAAAAACCGTTTACCGAGGACGCTCCATCATATTTTGATTTTATATGCACCACCGCTTTGGTCGCCCTGCTTGCCGCGTGCACAAAATTCAGTCCGTCCGGTACAATTACATCCGGAACTTCCTTCATTTCAAAATTGGTGAGCGCTACCTTCTGATGCTCCGATATGGAATTATAAGCTGGCTGTCCAGACGGATTGTCTATAAGTATGCTGAATATACCGAGGGCCATCATGCCTCCGGCCAGGGCTGCTAAAAAAATACCAATATAAAATGCTTTTCTACTCATGGCTCTTGTTTGTTTTAATCATTTTTAAATTTCTTCATTTTATACGTAAATACGAACAACATGTTATTCTAATCGCAAACCTTTTTCATTTTTCATGAAAAAGGCGGACATTTTCAGTCCGCCCTTCAACCTCCACTTTTGGCTCTGGGAATGAGCCTGACCTAACCTTAACTAAACCTAATTTACTATAAAATGAAGCCCTATTTTACCTTGATGGTAGTTTTCAAGGTCTTTTTCTCATCCTTTGGAAGGTTTACCACAAGAATTCCATCCATGTAATTTGCCTGAATCTTTGAACTTAGTACATGATCCGGCAGATTAAATGTTCTTGTAAAACTTCCAAACTGTGTTTCAACAGTATGATATTGACGATCAGATTTCTCCTGCACAAATTCCCTTTCTCCGCTAATGGAGAGTAAGCCATCATTCACATCAATGGTGAAATCGTCTTTTTTCATACCGGGCACAGCCAGATGAATTTCATACGCTTTGTCCGTTTCTACTATGTCCACATCAGGACGAAATTTGCGAATCCGTGATGCATTTACAGACTCGTTAAATACTTTGTCTAACAACGTACTGAATGTTGCTGGCATCGTGTCAAAATCAGAATATTTTATCAGTGTCATGGCATTAAAATTTTAAGTTCAACAATTATTTTCATTTACACTTACCTTACATGAAAAACTATACCAAACGGTAAATTCAGGATTTTTCATGCCATAATGGCTGGTTTCGATGCAAAATACAGTAAAATACTGCCATATTGGCCGTTTTTGTTAAAAAGAAGCATCCTGTTTAAATACAGCATATTTGATTTTTATGCCGCGAATGCACGAATGATTTGCGAATATCTTAATCACAATGAATATTTATACGCTAACATAAGCTCTTGAACCATTAATATTTTACTGAAGTTTCACAGAGATAAAAAGGACACAAAATGGAATTACTAAATATTTGATAACCAGTAATTTATTGATTTTAAATAAATCTTAAAAAATTGATAATCAGTATATAAAGTTGAAGTGCGATACTTCAGTATTTTATATATATTGGAGGTGTGAAACATAATTCTTAATGAATATTCGATCAAATAAATTCTGGAAGGCATTCGGACCGGGTGTGTTATTTGCAAGTACCTGTATCGGCGTATCACACCTGGTGCAGTCAACGCGTGCGGGAGCTGATTTTGGCTTTTTATTACTGGGAGCCGTCATTGTAGCCAATATTCTGAAATTTCCTTTTTTTGAATTTGCCTCGAGATATACCAGCGCCACGGGTGTAAGCATAATTGACGGATACAAGCGAAAAGGTAACTGGATTCTTATCATGTACCTGCTTATTACCATACCTTCCATGTTTATTGTAACAGCAGCCGTTACGTTTGTGACATCCGGATTGCTCGGAAATCTTTTCCGTATCGGACTTACCACAGATCAGTGGGCAGCCGTTTTATTACTGATATGCATAGTGATCTTAGCTATCGGCAAGTACAAAACACTGGATGGATTGTTAAAGGTAGTTGGCGGCGTACTGCTCATTTCAGTGATTGTCGCATTTTTTAGCGCTATTTTTCATGGTCCGGTTGAAAGAGCCCCTGATTTCATCCCGAAAGAACTTTTTGCTCCGGCAGGAATCGCCTTTGTAATTGCCCTGATGGGATGGATGCCTACCGCCGTTGATATTTCAACGTGGCCGAGTTTATGGGCCGAAGCACGGATCAGGCAAACAGGATACAAGCCTACCATGAAAGAAACGCTGCTGGATTTCAATATCGGTTACTGGATTTCTGCTGTGCTGGCTATTTGTTTCCTTACGCTCGGAGCGCTGATTATTTACGGAACAGGTACCGGCCTGTCAAACAGCTCGCCGGTATTTGCCCACCAGGTTATAAGCATGTTTACCGAGGCAATAGGAAAATGGAGTTATTACATCATTGCTGTTGCCGCATTTTCAACTATGTTCAGTACCACTATTACGGTTGTTGACGGATACGGGCGAGCCATTACACGCACTACCAAACTACTTTTGAATAAAACCGAAAACGAGTCACAAAAAGCTTTTGTGCTCTGGGCGGTAGTTATATCGGTTGGCGCATACCTTGTAATTTCCCGGTACCTGAATAATCTAACCCAGCTTGTGGACCTGGCTACGATCTTATCATTTGTAGTTGCCCCGCTTGCAGGTTATCTGAATTATAAAGTGATTTACAGCGATGAAGTGGGCCCCGAATACCGGCCATCGAATGGCATGAAATGGCTTGCCATAGCAGGGCTGATCTTCCTGAGTGCATTCACACTCATTTATTTTGTCACACTTTTTAATCCTGAACTGGTAAGTCATTGGTTTGAATAAAAGAATCCTGTCAGAAGCACAATGGCAATTCTGGAAAGAAAACGGATATGTTATTATTCCGAATGCCGTACCCCGTGAAAATATGGAACGGCTAACCCGCCTGATTTGGGGATTTGAAGAAAAATACCCGGAAGATATTGCTACCTGGTAACGGCCTCCCCGTAGAGAAATGATGATGAAAGAACTGGAAAGCATGCAAACTACAAAATTTAATATCCTTTTCTTAAATGTACCGCTGATCGTTCTGACACCCTGAATAAAATGTGGCTAAAGCCAACTACATTGTAGTAAAGCGAAACCGTTGCTTGAAAGCAACGGGAATTTTGGGGGGCTTACTGCAGATAATGAATCTTAGAAATCACGGAACCTGGCCGGAAATTACTTAGACTGGACAACTGGTAAAGGTTAAAGGCTAAGATCGAGAATTACTTTTCCTTTGCGCCCGGATGATTCTGCATGCTTTACCGCTTTTACCACATCATCCAGCACATACCTGGCTTCAATGGCGACTTTGAGGTTGCCGGAAGCAAGCATTCCCAATACTTCTGAGGTAGCTTTCATTCTGGCTTCTTTAGGCAACGACGTGAACCATGCCGATAACCAGAATCCTTTTACGGTCAGGTTTCTGAACAGCATAAGCCCGCTGTTCAGCGGTATGGGTTCAAGACTTAATGACCCGAAAACAAGCATGGTTCCATATTTAGCCAGGCACTCCAGCGCACGGGCGCCCAGCTCACCTCCTACTGCATCAAAAACATAATCAACGCCGTTTCTGCCTGTTAACTTCAACACACTCCTGTAGAGGCTCTCTTTCTCCGTGTTAATTACTGCGGTTGCTCCCAGTTCAAGCAGCGATTCCACCTGGTCGTCACGCCTGACCGTACACACTACATTGATTCCGCATTTTTTACCTAACTGGATGACAAACCGCCCAAATGCCGAGCCTCCCGCCGTGATCAAAAGCCACTTCCCTTTTTGCAGTCCGGATTCTTCGAGCATGGCATACGCTGTAAAAGGGTTGATAAAAGCCTGACAGGCTACTTCGTCCGGCATGCCTTCCGGAGTAGGGATTACGGTTTTTGCCGGAACCACTACGTATTCCTGCCATACACCCACCGTCGAAAAAATTATGCGCATTCCCTCCGGCATGCTTACACCTTCACCACATTTATCAATCATCCCCGATGCTTCAAATCCGGCGCCGGAAGGCAGTTCAGGACGAATACCGTAAAGCCCCCGGATAAACATTATATCAGAAGGGTTGATATTGCATGCAGATACCTTAATTCTGATTTCATCCTGGCCGGGTTCGGGAACCGGTACTTCTTTAATCTTCAGCACATCGGAAGGCAATCCTTTTTGTTCAAATTGAACGCTTTTCATATTCATTTTATTTAACTGATTCTGTAGGGAGGGATGATACGATTTATTTTCTTAAATTGGATGCAACTCAATATATAGCGCGATGAAAATAGACAAAAAATTCAGGCTTGACAATAAAATTGCGATTATAACCGGAGCCAGCAAGGGAATCGGTAAGGCCATTGCACGTGCTTTTTGTGAACAAGGTGCACGTGTAATAGTATCCAGCAGAAAACAGGAAGCAGTAGAAAAAGTAGCCGATGAATTCAGATTGGAAGGCATGCAAGCCACAGGAATAGCGGCGCATATGGGAAACCCGGAACAGATAAATAACCTCGCTGAGCAAACATTGAAAATGTATGGCGGAATTGATATTGTAGTGAATAATGCAGCCATTAATCCTGTGTACGGGCCAATTATAGAGGCAGAAAGCGGTGTTTTTGACAAAATCATGCAAGTGAATGTAAAAGGACCGCTGGAACTCAGCAAACTTGTTTATCCGTCAATGAAAGCAAGGGGTGGCGGTTCTGTGATCAATATCAGCAGTATTGAAGGAATTACACCGGGTTTGGGCCTCGGGTTGTACAGTATCAGCAAATCTGCATTGATTTCCTTAACCAAAGTACTGGCCCGGGAGTGGGGAAAAGATGGAATACGCGTGAATGTGATCTGCCCGGG
>QIDJ01000088.1 GCA_003228395.1 Flammeovirgaceae bacterium | reverse complement strand
ACCATGCGGCAGCTTGCCTGGGTTCAGTTTTTCTCGTGGTTTGCTTTATTTTCCATGTGGATATACACTACGGCTGCCGTCACTCAACATATATATGGCACTGACGATCCATCTTCTGCGCTGTATAACGAAGGAGCTAACTGGGTAGGATTTAACTTTGGGATTTATAACGGATTTGCAGCATTAGTAGCATTTCTGCTGCCTGTTGTGGCACGGCATTCCAGCAGAAAAACCGTACATGCCATTTCACTTATTGCCGGGGGAGTCGGGCTTATTTCAATTTATTTTATAAAAACTCCTGACTTACTGTTATTTTCCATGGTAGGCATTGGAATTGCCTGGGCTGGTATTCTTTCCATGCCTTACGCGATTCTTACAAATGCGCTTCCTTCAAATAAAATGGGAATTTACATGGGTATTTTTAATTTTTTTATTGTAATACCTCAGATTACTGCTGCAGGCATATTGGGTCCGCTTGTGGGGGGCGTATTTGCCGGAAAAGCCATATTGGCACTTGTTTTAGGTGGAGTTAGTATGTTTATTGCGGCAATACTTGTACACTTTGTGAAAGATCCGGGAGCAAAAGAAGCATAATGATTCGAGCAATTCCTGATCGGAATTTTACAACAATATTTTAAAGGAAGTAAAAATTGATTAAACTTGGGAAATCAAAATATAAGCGTGTGATTATGAAAAAGTATCTAATACAATTTTTAATGATTGCCCTGGTTGCAGGGATTGTTGCCTGTAGTTCAAAAAAACAGGAAGAAGGAGCTGAATCTGATGAATTTAAAGCTGCCCAGGAGCAGTCTGCTGATGTGGCAAGTAGCGTGGAAGGGGTCATATACAATATTCCGCCTCCGGCTGAAATTCCATGGCTTCTTGAATCCACAGGCGCTGAATTCAATGAAAGTTTAATCAACCCACATACAAAAGTGGATCAGTATTTAACCACTTTCGATGTGGCCGCTATGAATCTGGGTATTTATGCCGCAGACCTCGGGTATCTCAGTTCATATGAAAAAACCCAGGGGGCTTTAAACTACCTCAATTCTATGAAGAAACTTGCTGATTTTATCGGGGCAACCACTGCATATGATGTAGCAATGCTCGAAAGATTCGAACAAAATCTCGGATCAAGAGATTCGCTCTATACAATTATTAATCAGGGTATAAAAGACGCCGATCAGCTATTGAAGGATGATGACCGGTCACAAATTGCTGCACTGATGACCATCGGGAGTTTTATCGAAGGGCTTTATGTTTCCACGCAACTTATCGAACATTATCCGGAAACACTTCTGCCTGAGGAAGCCCGTTTTACGATTTTAACGCCTCTGATCCGTGTTGTGTTTGAACAGCGCAATTCGCTTAATGACCTGATGAGATTAGCCAATGCGGTTCCGCAGGAGGGAAAAATTGCAGATGTTACTAATGAACTTGGAGAACTTAAAGACATTTATGCCAGCCTTAATATTGAAGAAAAACTCGCAGAAAATAAGGGCAACGAATTACTTAATGATGAAACACTAAATAAGATCGGAGAAAAAGTGGCTCAGATAAGAAATGACATTATTGAATAAGCATTATCGGGTAATTCCTTTAGATTGGGGTTGGAAATGATTTTTCCAATCCCTTTTTTTATAGCAGATTATATATAAACCATGAGTGAAGCGCTACTAAAAGCCATTCTTGATCTTTTTATCCTGGTAATTAAAGAAGATGGCATTACTGAATCCGAACGTGATAAAGTAGTCGAGTTTCTGAATCATCACCTTAATCAGAAAAATGTTCAGAGGTACCTGGCGTATTTTGATAAAATGGGCGCTGAGGTCATTGCCAGAGATGCAAAGGTTACCGAAGAATTGCAGGAACTGCTGATACTTTGCAAAAAGATCAATGTCGAGCTTACGAAAAAACAAAAAACAGTATTGCTGAAGGAGTTGATTGAACTGATACTCGCCGACGGT
Organism: Flammeovirgaceae bacterium; assembly: GCA_003228395.1. Taxonomy (GTDB): domain Bacteria; phylum Bacteroidota; class Bacteroidia; order Cytophagales; family Cyclobacteriaceae; genus SZUA-230. The sequence continues at coordinate 4,655 of QIDJ01000088.1, read as the reverse complement.
ATTATCACGAAAAAAGAAGATGATCTGGTGAGCGCCATAGCCAAAGCCATACATACGGATAAACAGGAAGTAGAAGAACTCAAAGCATTCATTTCAGCTGATAGTCCGGGCGATATGAACAGTGAGAAAATCATTGTCCTCAGCGATAAATCAGAATCATTGCCGGATAAAGTACATTTTCGGATCCGTGAGGGGCTCGATGGCTGTATTTTTTTTATACATGTGGAAAGTAGTGACAGCTACTTCCTGAAATACATCGGAAGCGCCGAGCTCCTGCTTAACAATATTATTCTAATACCTGGACAAATCAAGGTTTTCCCTGCCGGATCGGCTATACGTGGACGTAGAATGGAGCCGGTTTATTACAGCGACATTGTATCTGTTTTTCTTAAACACACTACTGAAAATCCTATCTCATTCGAAGCATCCGGCATCTTTTTTAAATTTCCTAATGGGAATCTTGGACTCAGAGACATCAATGTTTCAGAGAAATCAGGCAGACTAGTCGGGCTTATGGGAGCCAGCGGAGCAGGCAAATCCACCTTGCTAAACGTACTTAATAGCGCCGAGAAACCAACTCAGGGAGTCGTCCGGATTAATGGTGTTGATATCCACCATGGAAAAGAAAAAACGAAAGGTATTATTGGTTTTGTACCACAGGATGACCTGCTGATAGAAGATCTGACGGTTTATCAAAACTTGTTCTACGCAGGTAAACTTTGCTTTAAAGATCTGTCTGAGGAAGACCTGGATAAGCTGGTAACTAAAATACTCCTGAATCTTGGATTAACGGAAACCAAAGATTTGAAGGTGGGATCACCGCTTGATAAAACAATCAGTGGGGGACAGCGAAAGCGATTGAATATCGGACTCGAATTGCTTCGTGAACCGGGTGTGTTGTTTGTAGATGAGCCTACTTCAGGGTTGTCTTCCCGCGATTCGGAAAACATTATGGACCTGCTAAAAGAGCTTTCGTTTAAAGGAAAGCTCATTTTCGTTGTTATTCATCAGCCTTCATCCGACATTTTTAAAATGTTTGACAAACTCATCATCCTTGATGTTGGCGGGTATCAGATTTTTTACGGCAACCCCGTCGAATCGGTGGTATATTTCAAGGAACTGATCAACCTCATCAACAAAGAAGAAAGCCAGTGTGAACTTTGTGGTAATGTGAACCCGGAGCAGATTTTTAATATCATCGAAACCCGTGTAGTTGACGAATACGGTAAAATTACTAAGGATCGAAAAATTCCACCGGAACATTGGCACCGGAAATTTGAAGAACGCAAGCAACCGAAAAAAATTGAAGTTGTAAATGAAAAACCTCCCGCTTTGCTGAATATTCCGGGTAAAATCAGCCAGTTTATGGTGTTTCTGAAAAGAGATTTCTTATCGAAAATCAGCAACCGCCAGTATATGATTATAAACCTTGCCGAAGCGCCATTGCTGGCATTTCTGCTTGCCTTCATTGTCCGCTACTACTCGGGTGATACGGCTATCTCTGCGGGGTATATGTTTTCAAAAAACGAAAATATCCCTTCATATATCTTTATGAGTATTATCGTTGCGCTGTTTATGGGCCTGACCGTAAGTGCAGAAGAAATATTCAAAGACCGGAAAATCCAGAAGCGAGAACAATTCCTGAACCTGAGCAAAGGAAGCTACCTGATGTCAAAAGTGGTACTTTTGCTGATCTTGTCTGCCATTCAGACGCTGCTCTTTGTGCTAATCGGAAACAGTATTTTAGAGATAAATGGAATGTTTCTACCCTATTGGGCCATCCTTTTCTCCTGCTCCTTTTTTGCAAATATGATGGGGTTGAATATCTCCTCCGCATTCAATTCTGCAGTTACTATTTATATTCTCATCCCTATTCTGCTAATTCCCCAGCTTTTACTTTCGGGTGTTGTGGTAAAGTTTGACAAGCTGAACCCCCTGCTTAGCAATGAAGCCGTGGTACCACTGGTCGGCGATGTTATGGCCTCGAGATGGGCAATGGAAGCAACCATGGTTACACAGTTTAAAGACAATGAATTCGAGAAAATATTTTACGATACAGATAAAAAAATTTCCGATGCCGTATATAAAAAACTGTATTTCCTGCCAAAGCTTTATTCCAAACTGGACTACTGTTTCAACCAACTGGGCAAAACAAATAATGACGATAATAACAAGATGGCGTATAATTATAATATGGGGGTGCTTCGTAATGAAATAAAAAAAGAACTCAGGATTATTGGTACAGATAAATTTTCTGACGTGGATAAGTTATTTCCCGAAACATTCAATGCCGATGTTTTTACATCCACAAAAAAGTTTCTGGATGCTTTGAAGACTTTTTATAACTCAAAGCACAACCGGGCAGTGGCTGAAAAGGAAGTGATCTTGCGAAAAATAACCGGTGACCCGGAGATGAAAAAACAGTTTGAAAAACTCAGGGAGACGTATAGCAATGAAAGTGTATCAAATATTGTAAAAAACATTGCCGAACAAAACCGTATTGTGGAGCGGGATGGCCGGCTGATTCGTAAATTAAGTCCTGTGTATATGACGCCGGCTGATCCGGTTAATATGCTTGATTTCAGAACACAATTTTATGTAGCTGAAAAGTATTTTGCAGGCAAATTCTTCCCCACGCCGGTATTTAATATCATGTTTATCTGGCTGATGAGCATTGTACTGTATGCGACCCTTTATTTTGACATACTTCGTAAAATCGTTAACTGGAAGCGCAACTGATTTTGTATTGAATGCTTAAATGATTGAATGCTTAAATAACAATAGAACCATTAAAATGAAGCACAGATGAAAAATATCCTTTTTTACCTTACCCTATTATGCGGCATCAGTTTTTCAGCAATTGCCCAGAAAAAAGTCCTCGATCATGACGCTTACGATTTATGGCAAAGTATAAACGGAAGCGAGATAAGCCGTGATGGAAATTGGATCAGTTATTACCTTAAGCCCGTTGGGGAAGGCGACCCTACACTGCTGATAAAAGACAGTAAAGGAAATGAGCTGCTACGTCAAAAACGGGGCGCCAGTCCGGCAATCACCTTCGACTCCAGGCATGTAGTGTTTAAAATAAGCCCTGCGGTTGAAGAGGTGAAAGCACTTAAAAAAGCAAAAACAAAAAAAGATGACCTGCCAAAAGACACGCTGGCTATTTACAGTATGTTTAAAAAGGACCTGGTGAAAATACCCCGTGTAAAAACTCATAAAATTCCTGAAAAATGGGCCGGATGGATAGCCTATCAACCGGAACCTGAAAAAGCAGGCAAAAAGGAAAATGGCAAAGAAGAAGAGAAAGAGAAAGAAGAAAAGGAACAAAAAAAAGGAAAACCCGAAAAAGGAAAAAAGGAAAATAAAAACAATGGATATAAACTCATCATCAGAAACCTTACAACATCCAGACAGGATACCTTCAGGTATGTAACCGATTATGTATTTGCCAAAGAAGGGAAAAAGCTGGCATTTGTGTCAACCGGAAATGATTCTACGTTTCTGCCCGGTGTATATGTATATGATTTTGAGTTAGAAAAACTCATACCTTCATTCAGAACAAAAGGGAAATTCAGTCAGCTCGCATGGGACGAAAAAGGGAGCCAGATGGTATTTATTGCCGATCTCGATACCACAAAAGTACAAATTCGGCCATTTGGGCTTTATTACTGGAATGCCACGCTTGACAGCGCGAAGCTGGTTGCCCGGCATGGCAATGAATCCATACCGGCAAGCTGGGTGATAAGCGAAAATCAAAAACCATATTTTTCGAAAGATGGTTCGAAACTCTATTTCGGCACAGCCCCGGAGCCCATTGTGCAGGACACTACCCTGCTGGAAGAAGAAATTGTAAAGGTGGAAATCTGGAGTTATACGGATGGCCGGCTGCATACCCAGCAAAAAGTGGATAAGGAAAAAGATCTGAAAAGGTCCTACCTGGCGGTGGTGCATACCGGGGATTTATCCATTGTGCAGTTGGGTGGCGAACTGATTGAAACGGTTAACCCGGGAAATGAGGGCAATGCCGGTATGGCGCTCGGTACTAACCGCACACCTTATCAGCAATTGATTTCATGGGAAGGCTACCCGTATTATTCTGATTATTATTTGCTTGATCTGAATTCTGGCCGGTCTGAGAAGTTTGCCACTAAAGTGAGGGGTAATCCTTCCTTATCGCCTTCCGCAAAATATGTGTACTGGTATAATTATATAGACAGCGCCTGGTTTTCATACGCCATTGAGAGTAAAAAATTATATCAAATCACCGACAATAATACCGTGCCTTTCTTTTATGAATTAAATGACACCCCTACCTATCCCAGGCCTTACGGTGTTGCGTCATGGACCGGAAATGATGAAAAAATACTTATTTATGACAGGTATGATATCTGGGAAATTGATCCGGAAAACAAAACCGCCCCGGTGAACCTGACAAAGAACGGAAGGACGGAAAAAATCACATACCGGTATTTAAAAGTTGATGATGAAGAACGGTTTATAAAGAAAAATCAAAAACTTGTTTTAAGAGGATTTAGAGAAACCGATAAAAGTGAAGCCATTTTCAGCTTTTTGATGAGCAATCATACGCTGAAAGAGTTAACAAAGGGTGATTACAGGTACAGAAATATTAAAAAGGCCCAGGATGAAGACAG
>QIDJ01000098.1 GCA_003228395.1 Flammeovirgaceae bacterium | reverse complement strand
ATGTTAGCACCAGATATAAGTTTGATGATCTGATCTGTCGGACTAATCAATCCTATTTCCTGAACAGGTACGAAGCTTTAAAGAAGAAACCTCTTTGAATTTGCATCAGGTTGTTGCCTGGAACGTATTCCTGGTTTTCCCACCTGGTGTTTTTGTATAGGTTTCCAAAGCCAATATGAACCACTGTACCCGGAATGTAGGTGAATGATGCCAGAAAATCGGATGTCAGCTCTTCCCTGAATGAATTATACTCCATAATTAACCTGAAAAACAGGTACTGATTAAACTGATATGTATTCTTACTTCGGATAATGGAAAAATTGTAATTTTTTGCTTCCGTGGAAGTTCTGAAAAAATCGGAATAGGTGTATCGCCATTCGGAATTAAAATTATCTGACACCTGCAAATTCAGAAAGAAGGAAGCATCTGACCCATAACCCTGATAAGGAACGGAAGAATAAAATATTTTATTCCCCTGCCCATATGAAACATTGAAAAATACGCGTTTGGTAATCTGGCTGCTGATGGATGATCTGAAATTGTTCCTGTTAAATTTCTGATCGAGGAAAATTTCATTTTTAACATTATAACTAAATGATAGACTGGAATTTCGTATAAGTGTGAAACGCAGATTCCCCCAGTAGCTATACTCATATAACGCCGAAGGGTTGTCATACATATAGGTGACGGAGAGAATCGGATCAATTCTTTTCAACAGTTTTCTTTCGAAATAAATTTTTGGGCTTACAAATATATTTACTCTTTGCGTTTCAGTCCGGGTTACGAATCCAACATCGGTTTTAAAATCAGAAATGTCTGTAAATGAAGCTCCATACGTTATTTTTCGGGTTCGTCGCATATATCCGATTTTTGCCGAATAATCTTTGGTTACCTCTGCTTCCGCAGAATCCCTGTCATACGATCTCAGGTAATTCGCGGACAGGATACTTGACTTGCTGAGTCGAATCTGGCCATCCAGGCCGGCTACCCGGTTGAAATGACCATTTAGTTCCCGGGAGGTATATACGGCGCCCAAATAACTGTCGTCTTTAAACGATCGTTTATACCGGAACACTCCTACCTGTGCATTTTTAGCTCCGTTACCCACTTTATCAGGCGGTACCTCATCCAGTGCATAGATGGAGGCAATCGTGTTTCGTATCCCAATTTTTCCCGTAAGCTTAGCAGCAGTGAGCGGGTTCACAATGGTGCGTGTATTAACAACCGACCGTACCGCATCCCTGCGTCCGGTTTCGGCAAAATTGAACGTTTCGTTTCCTTCCAGGAAAAATGGCCGTCTTTCGGGGTAGAATATCGCAAACCGTTGGTTTATATCAATCTGACCAACATCGGACTCCACCTGACTGAAATCAGGGTTGATAGTGGCATCCAGAATAAGGTCTGAAGTGATCCCGTATTTTGCGGTAAGGCTTAATTCTGCTTTGTCGATGTCAGTTTTAAATTCACCTTCCCGGTGTGATGCCCGGTTGGTGTAAGTAACGCCCGGCAGGATTTCCAGCAGGGTAAATTTTTTCACATCGCTATATTGTATTTGTTGCATTTGTATGAGCAAATTGGCACCCTTGGCAGGATCAAGGGGTGGGTAAGTGCCTTCCATCGAAAAACGACTGATCTTTCTACCGTAAATAACGCCCATCACCACCGGATCATCATTTCTGTACCGGATACTCTTAAAAGGAATTTTGATTTCAACCACATACCCTTCTTCGGTGATTTTTCCGGCGCTGTACCAAATCATATCAATTCCAAAATCGTCTCTGCCGGCCGCCAGTTTGCCATCCATCTGAATTCCTGAGGGATTTACATAAAAACTATATAGGGTCTGCTGATCATTGAAAGTGTCAAGATAAACTACAATCCAGTCGTCTTCCCGGATTTTATCTCTGGCCGCTATCGAAGTTTTAAGTTTTTTCGGCTCGTCGTAGGCGACAAAAGCAAAATAAAGGTTGTCTTCATCGTTGGCCATATACACTTTGGTATCAAAACCCATATCCATTTCATAATCGGGCTTATACGTTTTGAAACCGGTTATCATCGGGGCATTTTGCCAGACTTCTTCATCCAGCACCCCGTCAATTACGGGGGGAGAATCAATTGTTACAGGTTTTAGTGCATCTTGTGCCCGGGAAATAAGGGCCGTCAGCATAAGCATTAAAAACAATATAGAGATCCGATTGTTCAAATGTGTAATTTATTTCGTTATCCTTTCCGTTCCGGTTTTTTGCCGTTTTGCGAGCGCAAAGATATGCCGGTTGCCGGTATTTCGGAATTGATTTATATGAACGGTAGTAGTCAAGGCAGATTATGGCAATTATTTATATTAACAAACAGACGTTATAAATGGTTTGAAAAGTGGATATTTGAGATGCACTATAATATAACTGTTAATGCCGGGAATATGAGCAAGCGGAACTTATTAATAGCCAGTACATCAACGGTCTTTGAAAAACCTTATCTCGCTTATTTGACTGAAGAACTTGAGCAATTTTATAATGATGTTGATAATATCATATTTTTTCCTTTTGCCCGGCCGGGCGGAATATCCTACGATGATTATACGGCATTAGTAAGTAGCTTTTTTTCAAGCCTTGATAAAAAAGTCACAGGGATTCATGAATCGGATAATATGCCGGAAACGGTTAATGAATGTGATGGGATTTTTGCAGGAGGTGGAAATACATTTGTACTTCTGAATGCATTGTACAGGTACAATCTGATGGATCCATTGCGTAAACGTGTGCTGGCTGGAATACCGTATCTGGGTACCAGCGCCGGTTCCAACATACTTGGTGTCTCTATTCAGACCACTAATGACATGCCTGTTGTTTACCCTCCGTCCTTTGCAGCCCTGGCAGTCGTACCGTTTAATATGAACCCCCACTATACCGATCCTGACCCGGATTCGAAGCATATGGGTGAAACCCGTGAAACGAGAATTAAAGAATTTTTGGTTTTTAATGATGTTCCCGTGGCTGGGTTGCGTGAAGGCAGCTATTTTATAGTCAGTGGCAATAACATGAGACTGGGGGGAAATCATAGTGTGCGGATATTTGAAAGAAGCAAAGAACCGTATGAGATAAATCCCGGCAGTGACGTTTCATTTCTGTTGAATGAGAAAGAATAATTAAAGCAGGGCGCCAGTTAAACCGCGGTATTTTCATTTCACGTTTTGTTGCACATCGATATCAGGATTACTGCGTTGTATTAGCCGGTCTTGTGATGAATATCATTTGAAATGTAATGGGTGTACTGTAATTTCGTCGCATTGAACAGGTAATATTCACATACTATGAAAAACGTTGCATATTCAAAATGGCAATTAAACAGCCTTGTGTTGCTGCGGGTATTTATTGGGTGGCATTTTCTTTATGAGGGTGTAATTAAATTATATAATCCCGCCTGGACTGCTAAAGGCTACCTGCTTACTTCACAGGGGTTTATGCATGCATTTTACGTTTGGCTGGCCGGTGATTCACTTATTGGTATAGTAGATACGCTAATGGTGGCCGGATTGTTGGTAGTAGGAGTGGGGTTAATGGCGGGCATCAGGATACGTTGGGTAGCTGTTGCAGGCAGTGTTATTCTTATGCTGCTTTATCTGGCCCATCCGGCTTTTCCTGGTCTTTCTTCCGGATATTCGGCAGGGAACTACTGGTTTATTAATAATAACCTGATTGAAATTGCCGCGCTTATGGTTATTTTTCAGTTTCCGGTAAGTCACTATTTCAGTCTTGAGGTTCTTTTTAAAAAGAAAAAATCTTCTGAACAAACTGTTTAACTAAATATGTTACACCATGTCTGAAAATAAATCATCATGGAAGTGGTCGCGAAGAGAAATCTTAAAAGGATTAACCGGGATTCCATTCCTGGGAACCGTATGGTGGGCAGGAGCCGGTTTCAGTAAAAAAATACAGGATAAAAAATCTAAGATTCTTGAATCACTCAATATTGATGCGGTACTTCCGCCTCCTTCAGGTTCAATGAGTGGAGACCCTGTACGGGTTGGGATTATTGGATTTGGTATCCGGGGTAATCAATTGTGCCGTGCCCTTGGCTTTGCCACAAAAAGCTGGCTGTCTGATATGAAGGAGTCAGCGTCAGCAAATTCCCAGGATACACGCCTGAAGGAGTTTATGGAGCAGGAAAACCTGAATATAAAACTAACTGCTGTATGTGATATTTTTGATGTACGTGCAGAAATAGCGTTGGATTCGTTTAATACAGCTACGAATCAGATCAGGCGATACAGGACGTACGATGAAATGCTTGATAGCGGAAATGTGGATGCGGTGGTCATTGCCACACCGGATCACTGGCATGCCCCCATAGCCATTGCGGCCCTTCAGGCTAATGTGCATGCGTACATTGAGAAACCCATGACCCATAACATTGCGGAGACCTATGCGCTCAGAGAAGCTGCCTTAAATTCGAAAGCCGTATTAATGCTGGGTCATCAGCACCGGCAGACGCAAAGTTTTTTAACTGCGCAGGATATTATAAATAAAAATGTGCTGGGACATGTGTCGCTCATTCAGGCCAATACAAACCGAAACAGTGACAATGGCGCCTGGCAGTATCCTATTCATGAAAAAGCAAGTCCGCAGACAATCGACTGGAATTTGTTCCTGGGAAATGCACCAATAGTACCCTTTAATAAAGAGCATTTCTTCAGGTGGAGAAAGTGGTGGGCCTATGGTTCCGGCCTTTCGGGTGATCTGATGACGCATGATTACGACCGGATCAATTGTGTGTTAAACATGGGAATCCCGAAATCAATTGTTACATCGGGTGGTATTTATACCCACCGCGATGGCAGAAATGTGCCGGATGTGATGCAGATAAATATGGATTATCCCGACTTCAGCACAGGATCCACCCAGGAGCAGGGCAAAGAAAAAGGCATGACACTGGTTTATAGCGCTACTTTAGGCAACCAGTATGACCGGGATACCATCCTCATGGGTCACGATGGAACCATGCAGCTTGGTAACAGGCTGGCTGTTTACATTGATCCCAGGTCAACCCGGTTTGCTGAATTGTTGAATAAAGATAAGATTGATACATCTGTCCCGGTTTATGAGTATGATCCTGCTGCGGGCGAATTAGATGGAATCACTTCTGCAACCTCCAGGTATTTTGCCAACAAAGGATTGCTGTGGACCTATCGTGATGGAAAGCGTGTTGATTCTACTTTCCTGCATTTGAGGGAATGGCTGAGTTGTATCCGAAACGGAGGTAAACCTAGCTGTGGGATCGAAGAGGGCTTTGAGGAAGCCATTACGGCACATATGGGTGGTTTGTCGTATAAACTGGGCCGCCGGATCGACTGGGATGCCCAAAAAAATGAAATTGCACCGGTACCGGGCTATGACCTGGATGAAGTGTTGCTGGCCAATGTTGAGCGGGTAACCTGAAGTAATGTGTGTAAGTATAATAGAATTTAGAGGGAGGTTGAAAATTCCATCTGAAGGTTTGGGGTTATCCTACCGTTAAACCTGTACGTACCTCATTGCAATCTGATTACGTTATTTCTGACAATTTCAAATTTAACTTTATTGCTATCGAATAATGAATCCATAGCATAATCGATAATGCCTTCTGTGTTAAAAGACATCAGGATGCGGTCATCAACCGATTCAATGATCGCATGAAGGCCAAGAGAAGAAAAGTTGTAATCGTCTGCAGCAAAATTGATAAAACCGCAATATGTGGTCTCCTTATTTGTTATCCGGAAGATATGTTGCCCCAGGCTGATATCATTCTCTACGTCAAGCATCATCACGGTGGGTAATTTGGGCTCATCACTTTTAAAAAACTTTAAATGGTATTCAAGCGCATTGGCAATCGTATCCTTAAAATAAAGCACTTGCACATTTGTATCCCTGCGGTTTATGTATAATTTCCGCATTTTTTTTCCTCTGCCATGATACACATTGAAATCTGATAATTCGTACATATCGAACCCTTTGAATGGTCCGTAGCTGACCTTTTTCGGTTCCAGAAATAAATCAATAAAAATAGTGGATTGGCCTCCGGGATTGATGGCAATAAAATGGAGAGCTAAGTAATAAACAACAATGATAGCATTACTGATCATAATAATAATCGTTATATAAGCCCTGAATACATGACCAAGGTATAAAAAACATTGTTTTTGAACAATCTGCAGTTATAGAAAATCGAATTGTACACGATAAAGATTTCAATTGAACACATAACGGCCGTCTTCAACTTCTACATTTGGCGGTATTTTACTGTTTTCAAACCAGGTATAACCCTCCTGCAGATTAGTCCAAAAGTCATACCATTTGCTCCCACGGTATCGTTCTATCCTTTCATCAGTTATTCTGTAGGGGAATATGTGTACACGAAAAAAGCGTTGACCGTTTTCCAGCGCTGCAGTAGCGATAGTGTAAATTTCTTCAATACCTTCGTTGGTCATGGCATAACAACCGATAGAAGCACATGAACCATGTATCATCAGGTAATCACCTGTATATCCGTGAACACGATCATATTTATTCGGATACCCAATGTTCATGGATAGATGAAAAGTGCTCCAGGGGTTCATATTCTGAGGTTTCACATAATAGAAACCTTCCGGACTCTGGCTGTCGCCTTCTTTGGTTTTAGGTCCGAGATCACCTGAAAAATAACAG
>QIDJ01000174.1 GCA_003228395.1 Flammeovirgaceae bacterium | reverse complement strand
ATTGTAATCAATAAATTCCCGCACAAACCCACCCGTGGCCAGCAGGCCTTTTTTTATGAAACGGATAATTTTCTTGCCCAAAAAGGGAATGCTGTTTTCCTTCTCAAAGGATATGCCGGAACGGGTAAAACATCCATTGTATCGGCGCTGGTTAATACATTACCTTTGTTTAACTACAGATTTCTATTGATGGCGCCAACCGGCAGGGCAGCCAAAGTGATGTCAGCGTACGCAAAGCGAATGGCGTTTACTATTCACAAAATTATTTATAAACAAAAATCAGATCCCGGTACCGGCGAATTGAAATTCAAACTACAGCGCAGCTACCATAAAAAAACTATTTTTATCGTCGATGAAGCATCCATGCTCTCCGACAACGCCGAATTTGGTTATTCCGGATTACTGCAGGACTTGCTGTCATTTGTGTTTGCCCATGCCGATAATAAACTGATTCTGATCGGAGATTCCGCCCAGCTTCCGCCCGTGGGCCAAACAAGGAGTACAGCCCTTACGAAAGCTTTTTACAGGGAAAGAGGAAATAGCATCTTCGAAATTGAACTTGATGAGGTGATGCGGCAGGAACTTGATTCGGGTATTTTATTTAATGCCACAAAATTGCGAAAGCGCCTGAAACTAACTTCCGGTAAAATAAAGTTTTCAACCGGCCCATTTCATGACATATTTCGTATGACCTCTGAGAAAATGGAGGATGGGCTGCGCTATGCCTACAATAAATACGGAACAGCCCATACCATTGTGATATGCAGGTCTAACAAATCGGCTGTGAATTATAACCTGTTTATCAGGAGACAGATTCACTTTTTTGATAACGAACTGGACGTCGGTGATATACTGATGGTTGTACGTAATAACTACACCTATGCTCCAACAGACTCTCCTTCAGGTTTTCTGGCTAACGGTGATTTTATGGAAATTATGAAAATATACGGGTTTGAGGAGCAATATGGTTTTCGGTTCGCAGACCTGGAGTTGAAAATGGAGTCTTCGGAATCATTTGAGGCAAAAGTGCTGCTTGATACCCTGTATTCTTCAACTACTTCGCTAAGCGCTGAAGAAAACAAGGGGCTTTACCAGCAGGTGTCAGTCGATTATGCGGATATAAAACCACAGCGTAAAATGCGCGAAGCGCTGGCTTCCGACACGTATTTGAATGCGGTGCAGGTTAAATTTGCCTATGCTGTAACCTGCCATAAATCACAGGGTGGGCAGTGGGATGCGGTATTTATTGATCAGGGTTATATTCCAGATGATAAAATGGATCCGGATAGATTGAAATGGCTTTATACGGCTTTTACAAGGGCTACACGGGAGTTATTTCTGGTAAATTTCAAAATCAACCAGTTTGAAACATAATTCCATTTATATTTAGCTTGGTATTTGATATTTTTGTATCGGATAAATATAAGAAGATCATGAAAAGGGAAATTTTAATTACACTCGTATTATTGACAACCGGATTGGTATTCGCACAGGAGCAATCGGACAAGACACAAGCAGCAGGGCCTTCTTTTACGTTTGAAGAAGACACGTATGACTTTGGTGATATTTACCAGGGCGATGTGGTTGAGCATATTTTCGAATTTGAAAATACGGGTACGGAACCCCTGATTATTACCAATGTGAAGGTTACGTGTGGATGTACCGCTACAAACTGGACCCGCGACCCGATACTTCCGGGTGAACAAAGCAGCATTAAAGTGAAGTTTAACAGCGCTGGTAAAATGGGAAGACAAAACAAGGTGATCACGATCGTTTCCAATGCCACAAACCCGCTTCCCCAGGTAAAGATTGTGACCAATGTGCTTCCAAAAAAGAAGGACTCGGATTGAGCTAAAGGGTAGGTGTAAAACCAATTTCAAAAGCCGGGATGAAAAACATACAAAACCCCGTAAGGCCAATAATCGGATGGCTAAAAGGAACCTCATAATACAAACATTGGCGGGTAAAATACAATTTATTTGCTATATTTAAGGAAATACGGGCATGTATATGTAGCTATAAGGCATAACATGGCTATTAGCCAATCGGGTGCTATGTATTGACGACAGAAAATTCAGGAAATATTTTTGTAACTTGGTATTATGGAACGAATCTACCTTGACACTTCTGTATTTGGCGGATACTTTGAACCTGAATTTGAACTGTGGACTAAGTTACTATTTGATAAATTTGCAACTGGTCAGTTCAAAATGCTTTACTCAGAAATGACTGAAATTGAGTTGACGAATGCACCACAAAACGTAAGGGAATTGGTAAAAAAAATTCCAGTCAGACATATTGAGTTTCTTGATATTACTAAGGAAACAAATCAACTTGCTGGCTCTTATATAAAAGAAAATGTTGTAGGTAAATCAAGTCGTCCTGATTGCTTGCATATTGCCATTGCGACGCTCAATAATGCTGACTTATTGGCAAGCTGGAACTTCAAACATATAGTAAACATTAACCGTATAAGAGGTTATAATAGTGTAAACTATAAATTTGGATACAAAATTTTGGAAATTAGAACCCCAAGAGAAATTATAGAAATATGAAACCTACAAAAAAGAAAATAGAAAAATCGACCATTCAACAGTTACGAGAGATTCGTGATAAAATTGGTTTAGAAATCCAAGATATGACATTTGAACAATTGAAAATATACATTAAGGAAAGATTAACACAGCACCCAACATTGTATAAGCGTAATGCGGATTGACCTGTTGAAATTGAACATTATTACTTAAAACAACCTTCGGAATGCACAGAAAGTAAGCCGATTGTAAATCCGCACAACGCTTATACCTGTCCGTTAGATAAACTTAGAAAAATAACAAAGAAGAAAGATAAAAACGGTACCTAAAATGCATCTATTCCAAACTGCAGACAGCCAACAGCCAACTGCCAACTGCCAACTGCCAACTATTTCATTCCGGCAATCAGCTACTTCCTTTATACACACCCACAAAAAGCAACACCCATCCGATAATGAATGCCAGCCCGCCGAATGGCGCTACTGCGCCCCATTTCGTAACCCCGCTTAACGCCAATATGTATAAGGAACCCGAAAATAACAGGATACCTGCCAGCATTGACAGGGCAGAATATTCAAGCAGTTTTGTAGCGTACTTATCCATTAACAAGGCTACCAGTATCATAGCAAGTGCATGGAAAATATGATATTTGACGGCAGTATTAAATGTTTCAAGCCGGTTGTTGGCTTCCAGTAGGGATTTGAATGAATGGGCTCCAAAGGCGCCTAATATTACGGCCATTGCTCCCAGGGCTGATGCGATAAGTAAAATAATTTTTTGCATTTTAAGATATGTTACGTATTGATTTAATTTCTTGCTCCGAATATGGCGCTTCCCACGCGTACCACGGTGCTGCCTTCCTCCAGGGCGATTTCATAGTCGCTTGTCATGCCCATAGATAACTCCTGCATGACCACATTTTCAGGTTTTGCCATCGTTTTAATCTTTTCAAATAATTGCCTCAAACCAGCAAACTCCGCTTTAATTTTTACTATATCCCGTGTGTTGGTCGCCATTCCCATAAGTCCCCTGATCTGCATGTACTGCATTTCACGAATATCGGATGCCTGTACCAGTTCAATGACTTCATGTGCGGCCAGGCCGAATTTAGTTTCCTCCGTGGCAATGTGCACTTGTAACAGACACGGAATAACACGGTTGAGTTTTTGACCTTGTTTGTTTATTTCCCGCAAAAGTTTCATGCTGTCAACCGAATGTACCAGGTAAACAAATGGTGCAATGTATTTAACTTTGTTTCTTTGAAGGTGGCCGATCATGTGCCACCGGATGTCACCGGGCAATTCAGCCGCTTTTATTTGAAGTTCCTGTGCTTTATTTTCGCCAAAATCCAGTTGTCCGGCATCATACGCTTCCCGAATGGTTTCAGTAGGTTTTGTTTTGCTTACAGCAACTAAAGTGCAATGCTTTTTGTTTAGTTTATCTTTAACTGCTTTTATATTATCTTTTACTTTCATTTATTTGATTGCCCAAATACGATATTCATTTGAATTGTGCAAAAATAGCATACCATATATTTTCTGAAAGAAGAATCACATTAAATGGCATTATTAGGTACACTTTTAAAAAAAGGAATTAAAATAAGGGAAATCCTTGACCAGGAATACTCTTCACCTTTTGATCTGCAGAAGATCGTGCTTAAAACATTGTTATTAACTGCAACACCTACCGATTTCGGGCGTTATAATCAATTTACGAATATATTGAAAGGATTTAAAAGCAACAGAAAACATCACTTTTACGAACTTTTCAAGAATCATATCCCGGTTTCAGACTATAATTCCATGTACTCCCGGTGGTGGTACAGAAATCTGAAAGGCGACCATGATGTATGTTGGCCGGGAAAAGTAAATTATTTTGCGCTAAGTTCGGGTACGTCAGAGGCTGCATCGAAATATATACCTGTAACCAAAGAAATGCGTAAAGCGATCCGAAAGACAAGCATTCGTCAGATTCTTACACTTTCGAAGTATGAACTACCCGATAACCTGTTTGAAACAGGAATTCTTATGCTCGGGGGATCTACCCACTTAAATTATAACGGAAGGTATTTCTCAGGCGATCTGAGCGGTATTACGGCTTCCCAGCTCCCATTCTGGTTTCAGCATTTTTATAAGCCCGGACGAAAAATTGCACAAACAAGAAACTGGGAAGAAAAACTCAAGGAAATAACGGAAAAAGCCCCGTTCTGGGATATAGGCGTGATTGTAGGCGTTCCCGCATGGATTCAGATATTGCTTGAGCGGATTATCAGCCATTATCATATCCGGAATATTCATGATATATGGCCAAATCTGTCAATTTACGTGCACGGTGGTGTTTCATTTGAACCATATAAAAAGGGATTCGAAAAGCTGCTTGGTAAACCCATTTTCTACATCGAAACCTACCTGGCTTCCGAAGGATTTGTGGCTTTTCAGGCAGAGCCACACCGAAATTCAATGCGGATGGTACTAAACAACGGGGCATTTTACGAGTTTATTCCATTTGATGAACAAAATTTTGATTCCCGGGGAGAACTAAAAGAAAATCATGAAGCGCTCATGATAGATCAGGTTTCGGAAGATGTAGAGTATGCGCTGGTAATGTCCACGTGTGCCGGCGCCTGGAGGTACCTGATTGGTGATGTAATCAAAATTGTATCAAAAAAGGAATCGGAGATCATCATTACAGGACGAACCAAACATTTTCTGAGCTTGTGTGGCGAACATCTTTCAATAGATAACATGAATAAGGCCATTTCGGTTGTTTCAGAAAAGTTGAATCTGAATATCAGGGAGTTTACCGTGGCGGGCATTCCGCATTATAACCTGTTTGCACACCATTGGTATATCGGCACAGATGATCCTGTGGATAAAGAAGAGCTAAAACAGCAGATTGACAAGGTATTAATGCGGATTAATGATGATTATAAAGTGGAACGGTCAGCTGCACTAAAAGAGATATTTCTCGATGTTGTTCCTACCAGGTATTTTTATCAATGGCTGAAAGTGCAGGGAAAGGAAGGCGGACAGAATAAATTTCCAAGGGTTATTAAATCGTCACAGTTACAGGACTGGCGTTCTTTTCTTGATAATATTTCATTGCAGGCGGTTAATCCTGAAGCACATTAGAAACGAAGGTTGACTTTAGCCCAAACCAGATCAGGAAAAACACAAATGCCCATCTAAGGTAGATCTGATAAAAATCGATGGTATCCTGAAATCTTGTTTCCTTTATATCAGCCTTTTCATACTGATCGATTATGGCAAATACCTGTTCAAGGGCCTGGTTATCAGATGCCCGGTAGAATTCTCCTCCTCCGATTTTGGCAATTTCCCGAAGCGTGGTTTCATCAAGCGTATTCTCCACGTACCTGGGTCGTCCGAAAAAGTCTTTTCCGAAAGGCACCCTGCCTTCCCTTCCGATAGCAATGGCGTACATCTTGATGTTATAAGCTGCGGCCAGTTTAGCTGCGGTGATCGGGTCGATGTTACCTGCGGTATTATCGCCATCACTGAGAAGTATCAGCACCTTTGATTCCGATTCGGATTCACGCATCCGGTTAGTGGCAACGGCAATTGCGCTGCCGATCGCTGTTCCCCGGTTTTCGATCATATCGAAAGAAATATCCTTTATGTAGGCTTTGAGCAGTTCGTAATCTGTGGTAAGCGGCGATAGCGAATAGGCGTCGCCCGAAAATATTACCATGCCTATGCGGTCCTGTGACCGGCCATTCACAAAATTAAGGGCAACATCTTTAGCTGCTTCCAACCGGTTGGGTTTAAAGTCCTCGATCTGCATCGATTCGGAAATGTCAACAACCAGCATGATATCTATTCCTTCGGTCCATTGTTCCACCATCTCATTGGTTTTTTGCGGACGGGCAAGGGTAATAATTACCAGTAAAAGCAAAATCGAGTACAATGCCGGTGGTATGTAGCGAAGCATTACGGATGGTTGCCACTTGATTTTTTCGGACGGAAGAGCAAGATCAAGCTTTTGGCTGAATTTCGTCTGAATACCGGCTTTAAAAAGAAAAATAAAAGGAATAATAATAATAAGATATAAGACCCCCGGATGGGCCCAGTCAAAACTACCCAGGGTAGAAGCCCGGAACCAGTCAAGTGATGCCCACGATAGATCAGTCAGCCCC
>QIDJ01000213.1 GCA_003228395.1 Flammeovirgaceae bacterium | reverse complement strand
GGGCTTTCTGGTATTATACTGTAGCGCCCGGCTATGCGGATGAAATAGAGGAAGTAACAAACCAGTGTATCCAAAACGGAAACAAGGTATTGTTCAATTACTACAGTGATGTAGGTAATCGCGGCGGGGCGCTTGATTTCAGGAAAGGATTTGATAAGGTACGTAGAGAAATAGACCGGATGATAGACAGGTATCCGGATCAGATTTTAACGACCTCTTATTTTAACCAGGTTATTACAGCGGGAAAACTGTATGATCAGCGTTGGGGCTACGAAGTATGTACAAACCTGTCGGTTGACAACGAAGTGAACAGGCAACGATTACAAAACGATAACCCGTATAACAAACACTTTCGCGCATACAATGCGGATTTCAAATCAACACGCAGGTGTTGCACAGGTATTTCACGAAGTTGTGATTCATGCTTTGATGCCTGGGAGCATTTTTCCTGGATTATGATAAATTTGAAAAAACACCTCGGCTCCAGGCAGGGATTTATAAACTGGCTTACCTCCATGTATATGTTTTATCTGATCAACCGCCTGGTTGACTATGAAAGCGGAAGTAAGCGTATCGCTGAAATCCACGGATACCTGAAAGCGGGTGTTTTAGTGTAATTCAACCTTCACTACAGATTGAAGTGAGTTTGGAAGGATTTATATTATTTTGATAATACTTCCACCGGGACTTTAAAAAAAGAAAATATCGCCATTCTAAATATAGTTGTCATTGGCAGGCCCCCATTTGATTTAAGATTTTAAAACAAGAGGGCTAAAGCCCGTGTTTGTTTTGGTTGCTTAACTCCGCCATATCACCCTGCAGGTGACCACGCAACAGGCGTGGAATGGCGGAGATAGTTAGCTAATAACAGACACTTTCATGCATGGAAAATAGCTGATAATCTACCATTTAGGACATTTAGTGATTAGCAGGAATCGTCGCGACCTGAAGGTTTGTTCTTTGGGGCAGGCTTGCCGTGAAATGACGTTTCTGAATCAGGGCATAAGATGTTGAACCGGCACACCTTGCCAGACAGACACATCAAGGTCATGCGCTGAATATCATTTATCAGGGTATTTATTGTGTAAAATAAATTATTTAAAAAAATTACGCTTGAATACTTGAACAATTGTAAAATTATTTATTTCTTGTAAACCGATTTTCAAAATAATATTTTAGAGTGGGAGCAATTAGAAGAAAAATCAGTCCGATGAAGCTCAGTAAAGTTGCTGAGATATTCGAAGGCCTGGCATATCCGGTCAGGCTTGAAATCCTCGAATTGCTGGAAGACGGCAAATCGTATGCGGTTGGCGAAATTTTAAAAGAAGTAAAAATTGAACCATCGTTGCTCTCCCATCATCTGAAGAAAATGAAAAATATTGGGATAATTGATTCGGTGAGGCAGGGGAGGAATATTTATTACAAACTGGCGCTTAAAGAAATCACAAAAGTATTTGACTGTATTTTTAATTGTAATATTTAAACTACATCAATCATAAACTTCTTAAATGATATAAAATCCATAAATTAAATTCTAACAAAATGAGTGACCTAAAAGTTGTTAAAACACTGGATTGCTCGGGCATGCTTTGCCCGATGCCGGTAGTAAAAACCAAAAAAGCAATCTCTGATATGGAGATAGGAGATATCCTTGAGATGATTTCCACAGATCCGGGCGCCAAACCGGATATGGAAGCCTGGGCAAGGCAAACGCAGCATGACCTTCTTGAAACGCATGATGAAGGAGAAAAGTATCGTTTTTTAATCAGGAAAACACATTAGAATATAAATTATGGAAAATGGAAAACGCAAACTTGCATTAATATCCAGCCGCGGAACCCTGGACTGGGCCTATCCGCCGTTTATTTTGGCTACTGCCGCGGCTTCGATGGATTGGGAAGTGGGAATATTTTTTACTTTTTATGGGTTGCCGTTGCTGAAAAAAGATTTTCAAGCATCGGTTTCGCCGGGCAGCAATCCGGCCATGCCAATGAAAATGCCTTTTGGACCTGAAGGATTTCAGAATTTCAACTGGCCGATTCCGAATCTGATTGCAAACAACATTCCCGGATTCGAGTCAATGGCTACTAGTCTGATGAAAAAGACGTTTAAAAACAAAGGAGTGGCCTCTATCGAGGAGTTGCGGGATATGTCGGTTGAACTGGATGTCAGAATGATCGGTTGCCAGATGACAATGGATGTATTTGGGTTCAAAAGAGAGGAGTTTATTGACGAGGCTGAAATTGGCGGAGCAGCAACCTTTCTGGAGTTTGCAGCGGATGCAAACGTGAGTTTGTTTGTTTAAAACACAACATGGATAGCCGGGTTGACGAGGTATGGCAGTGAGGTTGATCGATGCCGGTATTGTGCCCTTTGTAAGGTCGCAGTCTCTTTATCACGGACTGAGTTATGCGCAAACGTGTGATACGCCAGATACCATTGTGCTGGCCACACCGCAGAGCAGATATATGTGTATTGGGTTTTTTCAGGATGCGGCTCACGAATTGAATCTTGATTTTTGTCAGGAAAATCAAATTCCTGTCATACGAAGAGAAACAGGAGGAGGGGCAGTGTTTATCGATGAGGGGCAGTTGTTTGTGCAGTGGATATTTCAAAAGAGCATATTGCCTGCACGATCAGATCACCGGTTTCAGTTATTTATAAAACCATTAGTTGAAACCTACAAGTTCTTTGGAATTGATGCATATTACCATCCGGTCAACGATGTTCACGTTGATGGGAAAAAGATTACTGGCACCGGAGCAGGCACCATAGATGACGCCGAGGTTGTAACCGGAAACTTCCTCTTTGATTTCGATTATAATACGATGGTTGATGCGTTGAAACTGCCTGATGAGCAGTTCAGAAACAGGGTAAAGAAATATTTAGCCTGTTATATGACAACCATCAGCGAGGAGTTGGAATCGCCACCTGACAGGGAAGAGATAAAGCAGATATACAAATTGAAATTCGAAGAAATAACCGGATTAAAAACGGAATACGGGGAATTAACGCAGCATGAAATCAGTGTGATGGAAAACCTGGACAGGAAATTCACTACAGATGACTGGAATTATCAATCCGGTATAAAAGGTACTTCATCATCAGACCGGTTGATCAAGATTCATACAGGAGTATGGATTGGTCAGACAGAATTATTGACTGAAACCGGCAATATCCGGGCTATGATGAGCATGAAAGATAACCATGTGCAGGAGGTTTCGTTGTCTGGAGATTTCAATACAACCTGTAATTTTGACTCCAAGGCGTTCGAACAGGCCCTTTTCAACACAGAAATTACGCCCGCTACGCTTAGGAAAAAGATCGATTCGTATTTTGATCGGAAAGAGAAGGAGATTACGGGCATTAAAACAGATGACTGGGTGGAAGTGCTAATGAAAATCAAAAGAATGCAATATAAAGCCGCAGGGAATGGAAGTCTGGACGAACAAAGTGATCAGTAGTAAAGATGTTGCCGGGCTTTACAATGATAAACCTGGCGAATGGTTGCTTCTGGAAGTGCTTAAAACCGGATCAAACGGGAGGGCGGAGTTGTTTAAACTGCTTGCTCACTCAAATGATAAAGAAAACCTGTATGCATACATTATGGAAGATGAAAACTGGAACTGGGACAAGAAATACATTTTTGTGTTTGCTGATCCCGATAGTCTGTGTGAAATTTAATTAACTGTTTATAAAATAACTATTAACCTAAACCTAAATTAACCTTATGGAAGACCTCGAAGGCAAGAAGATATTAGTCATTCAAACCCATGGCGTAGAAACACCTACGCGTACCTATTCACCATTATTTTATGCTATGGCAGCAGCGGCCATGGAAATGGAAGTGATGGTATGGTTTACAATGAATGGCACCAATCAGCTTAAAAAAGGTGAAGCGGAAAAAGTGCAACTCGTAAAAGACAGCAATGTTAATCTGAAAACAATGCTCGAAATGGCGATGGACTCCGATGTAGAACTTCGGGTGTGCCAGCAAAGTCTTGAGTTGTGGGCTATGAAACCAGAGGATCTGATAGATGGGGTGGAGATTCTTGGTGCAACGAGTATCATTGATCTTGCTCTGTCTTATGACCATGTAATGTACTTTTGATTTTATTGTCTGATCACTCATTATTTAATAATAAATAAAACTAACTATGGCACATGAAAAAATTAACAGTTGTGTAATTGTTAAAGACCTGTATTACGCAGTGGAAGACAACACCTGGTTAAAGGTCAACGAAGATGGTACTGTAACGCTTGGAATGACGGACATTGCTCAGAGCATGGCAGGACCGATCCTGCATGCGCGCACTAAAAGTGCAGGCACGGCAAGAAAGAAAGGCCGTCCGATTGCCACGGTAGAGAGCGGTAAGTGGGTAGGGCCGGTAAAATCGCCCGTAACAGGCGAGATTGTGGAAGTAAACGAAGGCCTTGCGGGAGATGCGCAGTTGATAAACCGGAGTCCGTACAAAGATGGCTGGGTAGTTAAGATGAAACCCGAAAACCTTGATGCGGAACTTCAGGAAATGGTGACCGGCAATGATGCGGTAAATGCCTATAAAGAAAAAATCGAGCGCGACGGCATTCAGGCGTGTCAGCATATTGAAGGCTCCGATGCGTACGATTGATTAATTAAAAGTGTAAAAAAGGCAAAAGCAAATTGAAATTGAACTTTATAGTCTGAAATTATGAAAATGGCTCTTGACCTCAGCATGAACAAACATGCTGATGTTTCATACGATGAAAAAGAACGGCTTTTTGATGAAGTGAAGGCAGATGAGCGGTGGCATCATGTTTTGTACGGTTGCTATGAATGCGGAATATGTGTAGCATCCTGTCCTTCGGCGCGATTCTATGACTTCAGCCCCCGTGTAATTGCCCAGGCTGTTGCCCGCGAAGACGTAGATTTGATTTACACATTAATGAGCGACAGCATCTGGGATTGTTCACAATGTTTCTCCTGCGACCGTTGCCCGCGGCATAATTCACCGGGCCAGATTATCACCATCATGCGGGAAGTAGCCGTGAAAAACGGCCTCCAGACTGCCAAAGAAGCCCTTGAAGGATATGGCCGGATTATTTATAAGATTATGGCCACAGGTTCCCAGGTGTCGCCCGACATGCTTCAGCCCGATGCTTTTCCGGATTGGGGTCCGCACGTTCACGAAATTTCCGATAACCTGGAAGACTGGCGAAAAGCGCTTCCGCCGGAAACGATGCATACCACAGAAACAGGATGGACGGTTGACAGTAAAACCATTATCGAACTGTATCTGATCTGGCACATGACCGGTGTTATGGAGCTGATAGAAGGCATCGACGAAGGCCTGTATATGATACTTGTGGACGTTATGGAAGAACGGCTCGAAGAAGCCGGGTATGACGACATAACCTTTGATTAAATTGCATTAATACAAAATCTGAAAAATATGATCCACTTACCAGTTTTAAAAGCAGCGGACCGTAAGTTTAAGGCTGATCCGGACAATGCGCCTACCACCGATTTGCGCGATGAAATTTTCCAGCTTGAAAAAGAAGGCGAATGGGAGGTAATTAGGGTGCCGGAGCCATATATGGAACTTCCCACAAAGTATGGTCGCATGAAAAAAATTCCGCTGGAAAAAACATGGCACCACAAAAGTTGTGGGCAGTGCGGACACATTCCCGGCTATTCTACTTCCATCTTCTGGCTAAACCGTGCGTTTGACCTGGATTATCATGATCCGACCGACCAGACTTCCTGCACGGCATGGAATTATTACGCCTCGGCGACATCAAATCCGGAAGCACAGGCCGCGGTAGCTATCCGGAATTTTGCTGCTGCCCATGAAGTTGGCTATTTTCCGCTTATACATTGTGGTACAAGCTTCGGACATTACAAGGAAGTACGCCATGCGCTGGTGCATCAGCCGGAATTGAGGCGTAAAGTCAAAAAGATCATGGAGCGTCTTGGGAAAAAACTGGTAATTCCGGAAGAGATCGTGCATTACAGTGAATGGGTGCTGGCCATGAAGGATCGCATTGCCGAACGGCAGGAAATTGACATGAGCAACATTACAGCCACGGTACATCCCGCCTGCCATTATCATAAACTGATCGAAGAAGATGCCATTTATGATAGTGAGATATACGGGGCACAGCGCACCGCTATTGTTACGGGCACACTTAAGGCGTTGGGCATCAATGTAGGTGATTATTCCACCTGGTTTGATTGCTGCGGGTTCGGATTCCGGCATATCCTGGTTTCAAGGGATTTTTCACGTTCATTTTCCGTACAACGTAAGATTGAGGTGATGATAGAAGAAGTGAATCCGGATATTACCGTAACGCACGATACTGGCTGCGTAACCACATTGGATCAGAGCCAGTTTGCCGGTAAAGCACATAATAAAAAAGTCGGGTTACCCGTAATGGCCGATTCGCAGGTGGCTGCACTGGCCATGGGCGCCCATCCGTATAAAGTGCTTCAGTTACACTGGCACAATACCGACAACAAGGCATTTCTGGAAAAACTGGGGATTGACTGGCAACAAAAATGGAAGGAGTTTGAACAGGAAGTGGGCAAAATTAAAAGTGGCGAGAAAGAATTTATGACCTGGGAAGATGCAGAATCATGAAGTGAAAAATAAGAAATATTTAAAAATCTAATCGAAACCTTAATATGGCAAACGAAAGTATTCTTGTAATTGGAGGCGGGCCTGCCGGACTGGAGGCCGCCCGCGGTATCGCCGGTCTTGGCTATAAAGCAATCTTAG
>QIDJ01000262.1 GCA_003228395.1 Flammeovirgaceae bacterium | reverse complement strand
TAGATGAAATTATGGCAGTCGATCCGCTTAAAATCCGCAAAATAGACGTGGTTCATAACAAATATTTTTATGGGTACTTAAGTAGCGGAGGAATTGTTGCGTACTATTCCTATCTGTCAGATTTACCGGATATTGAACTGGATGAAAATACGTTAAAGGCCAGTTACCAGGGACTGCAGGAACATAAGGTTTTCTATGAGCCAAAATATGATTCGGACGCCTTGCGCCAGAGCAGGACTCCTGATTTTCGTAACCAGTTACACTGGGATGATGAAATTTCCACCGGTGATAACGGGGAATGTGTGGTTCGTTTTTTTACATCCGACGCACAGGGAACCTACATCATTCAAGTCAATGGGTTGTCTTCCAACGGCTTACCGGGGTCTTACTGCAGTACGTTTGAGGTGGTTGCAGAGGGGCGATGAGGCACAATCGGACGGGCCCGCCTCCTGAAGTTCCGGGAAGGCCAGGCAGGCTTGCGCAAGTAATTTTGTGTGGACGCTAACGCCAGTCGTGCATTCAACATAAAAAAACCCGGCAGACATAATCGCCTGCCGGGTTCAACTAACCAGCTTAAACGCAACCTACTACTTAAACAACACCTTTAAATTTCCGATATCTTTCGGATTGTAAGGACTTAACGACTGAAGTCTTGCAGTAAGCACATCCCATGCTGCTCCCGGTGAAATTCCGCCGGCAATAAAACCTTCCGAATCAAAATAACCGGGGCCTTCTGTGTTCATCAGGTAGGCGTCCAGAATGGCAGGATCAAGGCCCGGCCATACTTCGTTGATTTCGCGGGTGAAAACATTTTTAATGGAGTAGAAGTCCAGTAAAACATCGCGGTCCGATTCATCCAGGTTGCTTGGAGGAAGACCCACTTCCGCAACACCGATGTTTTTAACTTCATCTCCGGAAGCTACGAATGCCCAGTTGAAACCAACATTACCGGCGAAGAACAGTGCATTGGGGTGATCAGAGTTGCCATATACATCTATCACATCGCCATCCTTACCTACAAACATTTTCAGGGCGCTGATGGAATAAGGATCTTCAAGCGGATCTGCCAGAGGAAGTTCAGCAATACTGACAATCATGTGTGCGTCATAGCCAAATTCGCCAGCTTCACTGTAATCGATCCTGAAGATGGCTTCAGCCGCATCAAAGTCATCTTTTCTGTTGATATTATAAGGCTTTAATATGGCGATTCCTTTCACAGGTGTTCTGTTCCAGAATATCTGCAGTGCTTTTCCGCCGTCGTCATTGCCTTCGGAATCTGCATCGGTCACGGTCAACTCGTATTCCCAGGTTACACCATCATATTCTGAATTTTCAACAACCACCAGGTTTTTTGTCCGGCCATCTTCATCACCTTCATATGAAAGTACCATAGGCCTGTCAATATTATAAATACGGATGGCAAAAATGATTTCTTCAACAATTTCTGATGCTTCTTCGCCGATAGCGATAAACGTGCCGAGGTGTTCGTAAATATCATTACCCTGCAGCGTATCTCCTTTGGTGCGAGCAGCATATCTTGCACTGGATGTAATTTTGCTGCTGATCGCATCCGGAATGCTCACACTGAAAGATTCCGGCAGGATGCTTTCCTGCGCCGGTGCCGGATCGCCGTTTGGTTCACATCCGGTAAAAATCATAACTGTAGCCAACAGTAAGATTACAAGTGAATTTAATTTAGTCATTTTCATGGTTTCCTTCTTTTGGTTTCTAATTTCTGTTTTAGTATTCATTTGATTCTTAATTTGGGGTACCCGGAAGTTACCTTCCATATATATAACACACGAGCGAAAGGTTACCCTTACTTGAAAAATAAATATTTAACTATGTGCTTCTTTTGCATGATACGGCAGTTCCTGGTAAACCGGTATTATGAACCATGGTATCTAAGGAATGGGTGTTATCAGGGTAGTGTCGGATACCACCATCGACACGGCAAAGAATCCAATAGCGCCTTCGCTCATATTGGTCAATGTATTGCCGCGTTGTACATCAAACTGACCACCCCGCCACTCTGTTTCAGATAGTACAGACCTGAGAAAAGCCCGGTATGCATCGCTAAACGAATATTTTTTTCGCACAATCACGGTGTTTTCAGGAAACAATATAAGTTCTTTCTGTGGCTTGAAAGCCTCGTTAACGTCGATATACTTCAAGTCATAATAAACCAGTTTTGCGAAACAAATATCGTTACTTTTCATACAGTACTCTGTGTTGGCCCAGGTCATAAAGTATTTAGTCATGGAGGGTTCAATCCCTTCCTGAAAATTAAGGGTATAAAGCGAATCAGCCGCACGCCGGTAGCTAAATTCAGAAAGGGATTCAACAGGTTGCGCGCTATCCTGTCCGGCGTATTGTTGGCCATTATGAAAAATTACAAGCGTATAGATTTTGCCAAAGACAGCACGGACTGAAGGTGTATAATAATGTCCGGATCTTGTGGGAAATTCAATGAGTGTGATCACATTTTTACCATCAGAAATCAATACGGTAGCTCCAAAGGCGGGCTTGAATGTTTCATTGGAATTCGGATTGGTGCGTGAAAGTTTTATAAGATGATTTGTACGCTCATTTGTAATTGTTCCATCCACAACAAGCAAATCTGTTGTTTCGGCGTCCAGCTTCCAGTCAATCTGCTCCTGGCAGGATATCAAACCTGCGAGAAGAAGTGCAACGTATGGTATGGTTTTAATAAATTTCATAAAAATTTAAAGTGATAAGCAATGGATGGCATAAAGCCATAATAATACGTTTGCGACGTTATTCGCGATACATCCAGCAGGTTTCCGGGAATTCTGATTTCTCCTTCCCGGTCAAATGTTTTATTAAAATTGATAAATACGGCATTTTTTCTTCCATATAAATTATATAACGTTATAACCAAAGCATGCCGGAATTTCTCCTGGTTTTTATTAAGAACAATGGTTGCCGAAAGGTCCAGATGGTGGTAATCAGGCATACGATCGTTGTTTTTTTTGGCATAAACAGGTACTTCCTGGCCGTCATAAAGATAGAAACTGGTTGGGGAGGTGAATACTGCCCCGCTGTTGTAGATCCAGTTCACCCCGATATTGGTGCGAAGTGTCAGGTCATAGGAAACAAAAAATGTGAATTCGTGAGGCTTGTCGTAAACAGACCGGAAGGCGTTTCCGTCATTTATTTCATCAAATTGTCGTTTCGATTTTGACCAGGAATATCCCGTCCAGCCACGTACACGTCCTTCTTCTTTTCGTAATAAAAGCTCCAGGCCATATGCCCTGCCTTTACCAAAAAGTATTTCATTTTCAAACAACGGGTTCAGCAGCATTTGTGCATGATCGCGGTACGAAATTAACTGGCGCATGTCTTTATAAAAACCCTCCACACTCAATGAAACTCCGGTAACCTGGGAGAACAGAAAATAACCTGCTGAAAACTGATTTGCCGTTTGCGGCCTGACGTTGGTACTGCTGGGAAGCCATACATCGAGAGTGGTAAACGGACTTATGGAGTTGGTGATGAGATGAATGTTCTGAACGGTTCTGGAGTAATTGGCTTTAAGGGATGCTCTTTCGCTGAAATTATAGCTCAATGTTAAACGCGGCGCCAGATACGAGAAATTATAATAGTTTTCCCCGTTTTTGTAAAACATTGTATCGGCAGGGAAACCATTTTTGTCATATACAAATTCAAAGGCTTCGCCAACATTGGACCATGTTCCGATCCGAAGTCCGTATTTGATTCCAATGTGGTCATTCAATGTGATTTCCTGACTTGCGTAAATAATCAGTTCTTCCGTATTTTTTCTTGAAACAACGGGTGCAACAATTTTACCATCGCCTCTTTCAAAATTTCCCGGATTGAAATTGTACCCGCTTAGTCCTAAGCCAAATGTTACCATGTTGTCAGGGCGGACAAACCAGGTGAAATCAGTTTTCAGGCTTACATTTCCTATATGTGAACTCCATTTATCGTTTGATGCAATATCGGTATAAAGGAAATAATCGTATTTGCTGCCATAAAATGTAGTGTTGGCAAAAAGCCGGTCGCTAAACAGATGGTTCCAGCGAATGGTACCGGTTGAGTTTGTCCAGCTGATCCCCTGATTCTGGTCATTAAAAATATCGCTACCCGTATAAAACGAAAAATACAGCCTGTTTTGCCGGTTCAATTTGAAGTTCATTTTGCCCACGAGGTCGTAAAAATAGAGTTTATCCACCTTGGCATTTAATGCATTAAAAAACCAGTTTAAATTGGAGCGTCTTCCGGCAATAAAAAAAGCGCTTTTATCCTTCTTGATGGGACCTTCCAATACCAGTTTTGAGGCAACAGGTCCCAGGCTGCCCCAAAACTGTAATTTTTTTGTGTTTCCTTCGCTTGTTTTGATATCGATCAATGAAGAAAGACGGCCTCCCTGAGAAGCCGGTATATCGCTTTTATACACTGCCACGTCCTTCACCGCATCCGGCACAATGGTAGAAAAAAACCCAAGCAGGTGACTGGGGTTGTAGATAGTCGCCTCATCAATCAGGATCAGATTCTGGTCTTTGTCGCCCCCACGCACTGAAAAATATGTTGATCCGTCGGATTGCAGTTTAATTCCCGGAATGGCCTGAAGCGACTTAATCACGTCCAGTTCACCCATCAGGGAGGGAAATTCGGTAATCTCTTTCGGTTTGAGATTGATATTGCTAAGCTGGATTTCTTCCACCGGCTTAGGCCTGGAGCCCTGTACGATTATTTCAGGCAGCAGCGGTGCAGATTCCTCCACATCCATATCAAGACGGATATCGGATGTTAACCGGATGGTTTGAGTTTCTTCCCGGTATCCTATAAAGGAATAGGTCAATGTGTAACTCCCTTCCGGAAGTGTAAGTGAATAAAAACCATACGGATTACTGGCTGTTCCGGTTTTCAGCTCTTCGATATACACCGTAGCGCCGATGAGTACTTCGCCGTTTTTTTTATCCAGAATATGGCCGCTTACTGTAAAAGATTTTTCTATGGCTGATTTACCGGGTTTACGGGGTTTGATAACGATCTGCTCCTCTACGTAGGTAAACTGATAACCGGTTATTTTTCCAATGTCATCAAGTATTTTATTTAAGCGTGCGTTTTCAGCCTGGTAGGTAATTTTTTTGTCTCCTGATATTTTTTTGGTGTTATATGAAAAGGCAATTCCGCTTTTTTCTGAAATCAGATTGAGGACTTCTTTCAGCGGTTTGTCTGCGACATTTAGTGAAATGGAAATATCCGGTAATGTGTCCTGACTGAATGCGCTGAATACAGGCATCAATAACAATACAGCCATACCTGCAAGTGAGATGATCTTACGGATCAGCATCCTGACCCGGTGATTACATATTTTTTGTCACCCTGCTTTTCGATGGTAATATCCAGCGTAGATTCAAGTACACGGAGAATGGAATCAAGGGACTGGTCCTTGAATCTGACCGAAACGCGGCAAAATTCTACTCTCTGTGATTCAATTACGATCTGTGCATCGTAAATCCGGTTAAGCGTACTGATGATGAAATGAAGTTCGTCATCCGGGAAAATGATCTCCCTGGTTTTCCACGAAAGATAATTAATATCCATGTTCTCAAATTTATTAAAGCCACCTGAATCTTTTGAGAAAAGCCCTTTCTGGCCGGCAACCAGGTGTATCCAGTTACCGTTTGGGGAGGAGAATCTGACCTTACCTGAATGCACGACCACTTCAATCAGCTCTTCATCATTAAGCGCTCGAATATTGAATGCGGTGCCCAATACGGTAACTTCAGATTTCCTGAGGCGAACAGTAAATGGTTTTTCAGCATCAGGGCTGACCTCAAAAAATGCTTCTCCTTTTAGCGATACTACCCTTCCTTTTTCATTAAAGGATTTGGAAAGTGTGATCCTTGAATCAGCATTCAGGGTTACCTGCGAACCGTCAGGCAGGTTGACCTCAAGGCCGGGCTCTTCTGCATAATAATGTGTTCCCTGTGAAAAATAATTTATCGCGATAACCGAGACCACAACAAGCGCTACTGCCGCAGCTACACGTAACCAGTTTTGCTGCAAAAAGGAGATCTTTTGAGACGGATGAATATGCACGGTCTTGCCATTTTCAGAATGACCGATCCAGTTTTTCAGTATTTCCCATTCATGATCCAGGTCGATACCGGTTAGGGCTTTGCCGGGTTGGTGACTCCTTTTTTCTGCAATGTCCCAGATTTTTTTGTATTCCAGGAATTGATTATTGTTACCCGGGTTTTCCTTTCTCCAGTTTTCGATCATCCGGATATCATCCGTACCGGCTTCACCAGCCAGGTATTTTACAATTAATTCCTGCACAATATCGTTTGATGTATTATCCACTCGCTTTTATTATATAAACACATAACTGATCATTTACCCTTATTCATATCAGTTAATTAAAAACAAAATTATCAATGACAAAAATTCTGCAAGATGTTCGCGCATAAGCCGGAGCGCTTTAGACATCTGTGCTTCTACCGTTTTCACCGAAATAGTCATTTTTTCCGCGATAGATTTATACGTTAACCCTTCATATCGACTCATCTCGAATACTTCTCTGCATTTATCCGGCAAGGAATGGATAGCCAGTTCGATGGCCCTTTCCAGTTCCTGAATTTCCACCTCAGAGGATGAAGAAGCATGCTTCTTCTCAGAAATCTGATCAAGTTGAACCAATTTTTTACGATCCCTGATAAAGTTTAACCCCCGGTTATTTACAGCCTTGTATAAATAGCTTTTATAATTTGTATCCG
>QIDJ01000396.1 GCA_003228395.1 Flammeovirgaceae bacterium | reverse complement strand
CTGCGGACCCGGGTAAATGTAGTTGATCACCGGATATTTTTTCGACGGATCAAAATCAACCGGCTTGAACATAAGCCCGTAGAGGTCGGTCACTCCGTCACGTGCCTTCACCGTAAAAGGTTCAGGCGATTTCCAGCCGGCCTCCACTAGCCACGAGATATCTGCCTTCTCCACTGTACGTAATTGCTGCCCCTGTTTATCCCGCAGCACGGTGACAGGCGGTTTAACCGGGGTGGAATAACTGTCAACAAAGTAATGGCCGGCAGGCGATAAATAAATCGTATGGTTAGCGCTTTCGGGAGTAAGAATCTGCACACTTTCCATACTGATTTGCGATTCGGGTCGTGCTGTCTGACTCAGCGCCTCGATTTTCACCCGGTAAAAATACTGGAAGTATGGATCGCCCGGCTCCCGCCCGGCCCCTGTAAAAAATATAGTGCGATCATTTTCATCGATTCGAAGTACCTGAAGCACATTCCAGTCTCCCGATGTAATCCGGTTTTTCAAACGGCCTGATTTAAGATCGTACAGGTACAGATGCCCCCAATTGTCGCGCTGAGAAAACCAAACCACTTCCCCTGATGCAAACAGCACATGCCAGTTTACTTTCCGGTATCCCGATTCAAAAAAAGTATCCACGGTTTCATCCATTACATCCCGCACCACCCCGGTTTCCGGATCAGCGATACGAAGCGTTACATGCTGATGGTTTCGCGAAGTGGATACAAATGCCAGTTGAGACGCATCTTCACTCCACTCGATGTCAGAGAATCCGCCACCCCGGCAAATGATGTGATCGCATAATGTGGACCGGTGCTGATCCGGTGGCATTTGTAACCTTACCACACGCGGACCATCAAGGTGAATCACCACCCGGTGTATCCGGAATATCACACTGTCTTCAGGCAGGGGATACTTCCATTCATACAGCGTAGGATGGCCCACATTAGTGGATACCAGGTACATCTCCCCTACTCCACGTCCGTCGTGCTGAAACGTAGCAATCTTTTTCGAATCGGGCGACCATAGCAATACAGGCCGGTCACTTTTGATCCATCCTGCATTGTTGGTGGCATACCCAAAATCCTCTTCGCCATCAAACGTAAGTTGTGTTTCCTTACCGGTTTCAAGATTGCGCTCCCAGAGATTATAGTCACGAATAAATGCGGCGTGTTTGTCATCAGGGGATACAACGGCAACAGGATTGTTGTAAATATAAGATTCCAGCGGTTTACATTGCTTTCCTCCTGTATCACACGTGTAAGATTGTCCGTTTACATCAAAGATAATTGACTTTCCGTCGCTGGTGAATTCAAAACGACGGAATGGCAATTCAAGGGGATTGTAAGTAGTTCCGGTTGCGGCGGATAAAGCATCTGCCAGTTTTTTATGATCAAACGCCGGCTCAAATTGCTGATTCCTTGCATTTACAAGAATAAATTGGTTTCCTTCCGGCGCTGTTTGCAGGTACCAGAACCGGTTATCATCTATCCACGCGGGCCTGATATTTACATTGAATACAAGTTTTGATGTAGAAGCCGCCAGGAACTTCTCTGCCCGGGCATAATCTTCTGCTGTCACCACCGGCTGGGCCTTGGCAGAAGCAACGAACGCCATGGAACAAATGAATACCGAAAATGCTGACAGCTGTGCGAACCTGATTTGGTGATTTTTCATATTATTTTCTTCTTTAAATCTAGATTGTCCTGTCAAATTACGAAATAACCAGGAAAAACGAACAGAAAAAATCAATCCTTATATCAGTTTCATCATGTAAAAGCAGGAGCGTAAAAAGACATAAATTTGCATCTGCAAACCCGTCAGCCTGGCTACTAGGAAATAATTTTCCGGTCGCGGTAAAATTTACCTGTTTCAATTTGCTCAACCGGAACTTCAGATAGCCATACGGCGGTATCGGCGCCTTGTTCCACAGTCCTTGATGCGCCAGCGCCACCCATTCCTCCTGTTACCAATACAACCCTGTCCATGCCTCAAATTGATCAATTATTTTGTCAAAAAACAGAATGTCAAATCGGGACTCTGAATCTGTTAATAGTGAACCGGGTAGTAAATGACAGATTCTTCACTTCGTTCAGAATGACGTGCTAAATCTTCCGGAGTTTCACGGCCGTACCATAGGCCAGCAGTTCGGCAGACGACGCCATTACCGCAGAAGTAGTAAACCGCACACACACAATTCCATCGGCGCCAAGTTGTTCGGCTTCGGCATACATTCTGTCCAGCGCCTGCTCCCGTGATTCGGCCAACATTTTGGTATATTCTGTTATTTCACCCCCTACAATAGTTCGAAGGGCTGCCATGATATCTTTGCCCACATGCCGTGCCCGGATGGTATTGCCTCGTACCAACCCTAATGTTTCGGTGATTTCGTAATCAGCAAAATTATCCTGTGTAGTTACTCTCATCGTATTTCTTATTTATCAACGTTTTTTGAATAATGATCGTCCTCTTTATTCGAAAGACGGTCTTTAACTACTTTGGCAAACAAGAACCCGAGTCCTGCAATTCCAATGAGTCCAATCAGTCCGTAGGGAAATGCCATGATCATTCCCATGAACATAGCAACAATCCATACGATGGCAACTATGGCAAGTAAAACGTACCCAATGTTTTCCATATTCCTGTTATGTTAAAATATTCAGTCATAATTTACCGGTAAATGAGGTTAAAGTCAACTATTCGTACATATTTTATTATCGTGCAAAATAACAACGGCCGGATTTTATATTGAGGTGCTGAAATTAATTTATCAACCTTTTTTTCATGCCATTTCGTACATTTAAGTTTCTGTAATTAATTCAAGAAAACAACCAACTATTATGTGCAGATTTATTGCTTACCTGGGAAAACCCATTGTTGCGGATGAACTCATCATCAAACCAGAAAATTCATTGATCAACCAGAGTTATCATGCTAAAGAAATGGACGAACCGCTGAACGGTGACGGCTTCGGGCTTGGGTGGTACGTTAAATCCATACGGGAAGAACCCGCCTTATTTAATTCCATCACACCGGCCTGGAATAACATAAACCTGAAATACAATGCAGGTGTAATTCAGTCGAATTGTATTTTGGCGCACATCCGGGCAGCTACCGAAGGCATTGTATCCGAACTTAACGCTCATCCTTTTCACTACAAACAGTATCTGATGATGCACAACGGGGGGATACTGAATTTCAGGAAAATCCGCAGGGATCTGATTTATCAGTTGTCCGACACGTATTTCAACTGGATCAAAGGACAGACCGATTCGGAGCATATTTTTGCGCTTTATATGCAAAAAGTAGCTGAAGTTGGAGAAGGCTCACATTTACCATTGCCTGCGCTCGCGGAATGTTTTAAACGCACGTTTCAGGATATTGATGCATTGAAGAAAAAACATCACTTATCCGATCCTTCTGTTTACAACATAGTCGTAACAGACGGTAACCGGATGATCATTACCCGGTACAGCACCGATCCGGAGTGGGAAAGCCGGACCTTGTACTTTGCACATGGCAAAGAGTATGTATGCGAAGGAAATGAATGCCGGATGATCCGGAATGGCAATCATACGGGATCGTTGCTGGTGGTATCTGAAAAACTCAATGAGAATACAGATGAATGGACCCTCGTCCCTGACAACCATTGCCTTATGGTGGAAAAGGACCTGAGCTATGAGCTGATGAGCCTGGATTGAGCATGCTGTTAGGGTTGATTGTTCCCCACTCTGGCGCAAGGTCCTGGCGAAGGCAACAGCGCAGGCCTGACTGGTGCCTTTAACTATTATCCCACTCTCACGCATTTAGCCTGGGTGAAGGCCCGTAGCGCTACGTAGAAATGCCCATCGCGTAATGCGTGCGGATTCAGGCACAAAGTCTTGCCATCTCACAAGGCCGATAGCTATCGGCCTGCGCCGGAAGACTCATATCTTTGGACAATATTATAAAAGTACAATTAAAATGCTTGCTTTTTAAGACAGTACCTTGCGCCAGATAGGCGCGCCAGTGTTCCTGCATCTGAATTTCGAGTCCTCATAATCTACATTATCTATGATCAGATAAATATTATTTATTTGATTGATCTGTTGTATTCAACTATTTTTGTAACGATAATTAAAAATTTGAATAGAAAATAAATAATAAAGACTATGAGTAACACGATAAATGAATTAAACAAGTTACTGGCTGATTACCAGATTTATTACCAGAATCTGCGGGGATTTCACTGGAACATCAAAGGACAGCAATTTTTTGAATTGCATGTGAAATTTGAGGAGTTGTATAACGACGCCGCCATGAAAATCGATGAAATTGCTGAAAGGATATTAACACTGGAATCTACGCCGTTACACAGTTTCAGCGATTATCTTGCTCATGCAAGCTTGTCGCCGGTTTCAGACACCAGTAAAGGAGAAGAATGCATCCATCATATTGTGGAAGACCTTACCTTCCTGGTAACCAAGGAAAAGCAGGTAAAAAAACTGGCCGAAGAGGCAGACGACAGCGCTACCGCCGATCAAATGGCCGCGTATATTGAAGAGCAGGAAAAAACGCTGTGGATGTATAAGTCCTGGCTGGGAGTGTAATTCAGTTGGCAGTTGGCAGTTGGCAAAGTGTGTTAAGTAATATTTATAAAGAAAGGTGCGGCTGGCATCCCCTTCAGGGGACCGAGGGGCCGCGGTGGCTTGCAGTTGGCAGTTGGCAAAGTGTGTTAAGTAATATTAAGTAATATTTGATAAAGATGAAGGTGTAGCTGGCATCCCCCATAGCTCGAAGCTCTCAAAGCTTTTACATTTTACCTTTCACTATTATATGCTAATACAATCCTGGATTATTCTATCCACTTGCGGTACCACCACTGAAAAACCACCAGCGCCCAGATGGTGGCATGCACATCTCCCGGGTTTGCGGAAAATAGTTTCTTTTTCAATGTTTTAATACCCGAAGGATTAAAAATACCCTGGGCGCGGATGTAGTCATCATCCAGTAATTCTTCGTTGATCATTGTTTTCATACCGCCTCTGAACCACTTTAGAAGCGGTACCTCAAATCCCTGTTTCGACCTGTTCAGAATTTTGCGCGGCAGTATTCCCCTGAATGTATCGCGAAGGATACGTTTTCTTGTACTCCCTTTGATTTTACAATCGTCGGGTAATGAAACCAGGAATTCTACCACACGGTGATCCAGAAAAGGTACGCGTATTTCCAGTCCGTTGGCCATCGACATCATATCCACCTTGGTCAGCATGTCGTTGGGCAGCACAAGCCGGAGATCGGTCAACAGAAAATCACGCAGCGAATCCGGATGCTCGTTGATCCAGTCCAGGTAGCCGTCTTTTCTGGACTCGCCGGGAAGGCCATTACCGGGAGATGAAGCCAGCAATTGAAATACCTGATCTTCGTTCATGAATGCAGCCAGGCTCCAGTATCGTTCTTTTGGCGATAAATGGTAGTTTTTTGCAAACCTGTCAAGCTGCCTGAAGGTATTGGTCATGAAATTATTACGCGATTGGGGCAGCATATGCCATACCGGCGCTAAACCTGCCGTCCATTTTTCAATAAATCCCGGGTACAGCATCCGGTAAACGGCCGCATGCTTATTATACCCTCCCAGCAGCTCATCCGCTCCGTCGCCGCTCAGTGCTACGGTTACATGTTTTCTTGTTTTCCGGCTCAGGATATATACGGCAATGGCGGAAGAATCCGCAAAAGGTTCGTCCAGGTAATCAAGGATATCAAATACATGGGCATACAAATCATCATCAGAGAGCCGGAAAACAGTATGCTCGGAGCCAATATGTGCCGCTACCTGACGGGCATATTTCGTTTCATCAAAATAGGGTTCATTACGGAAGCCGATTGAAAAGGTATGTAATTTATCCATATGCCGTGCCGCAAGCGCCGAAATGACCGAAGAATCGATGCCCCCGCTAAGAAAAGTACCCAGGGGTACATCGGCTACCAACCGGTCGGTTACGCTTTGCTCAAGCAATTGTGCAAAACACTGCTTCTGTGCTTCATAATCACCGGGGATTTCCGGCTTATCGGCGCGTTTTACATCATAGTATGATTTATTTCCTACATGTTGCCCCTTAATTCGTAAAAAATGCCCCGGTTTAAGCTTTTTTACGTTTTGCAGCATGGTATAAGGGGCTGGTATATAATTTAATTGCAAATAAAGTTTAAGCGATTCGAGGTCGGGATTTTTGTCAATTCCATACATGTATATGGATTTCATTTCCGAAGAAAAGAGAAATTTATCTTCGTCGTCATAATAAAAGAGGGGTTTTATTCCATACCGGTCTCTTGCCAGCAGCAGGCTTTCTTCCTGCCGGTCATAAAATGCAAAGGCGAAAAATCCGTTTATTTTAGCCAGACAGCCGATACCTTCCTGTATCAACAGGTGCAACAGCACTTCCGTATCCGATCCGGAATGAAACTGTACGCCTGATTGCTTCAGTCTGCTTTGTAATGATTTGATTATAGATTTCGCCATTATACACCAGGATATACCGTCCTGATTTATCCTTCATGGGCTGGTTGCCTGACGGCGAAGGGTCAATGACGGAAAGCCTGCGGTGTCCCAAACCGGCCATTTCATCATTATACACGCCCTGAAAATCAGGGCCGCGTGAGCTGATGGCCGCGGTTGCACGCACAAGGTTGATCATAAAAAGCCTTCCGAGCGTGTTATGTGCATATATACCGGTTATTCCACACATCTTCTGGTTTGTTGAATACTAATTTTTATTGTTTTCCTCATTTGGACGCCGCAATAGAACAAGTTAATCTATAATTTCATTTTTTTCCTCCCCCTGCGCCTCTGCCTTCGCAAATGCTTCGGCAGACAGGCCCTAGGAGAGGGGGACATAGGTACTTCAATTCAATTTTAGGCTGTTTAATAATCTATATTAAATAGGTAAATAACCATCATTCAGGCTTTGATTAATGCATCATACAGGATTTCTACCGGATGTTGGGCGTGGCGGCCGGTGCCGTCTTTGATCTGATGCCGGCAACTGGTGCCCGGTGCAGCAATCAGGGTATCATCACCGGATTCGCGTATGGCCGGAAAAAGCACCAGTTCGCCGATCTGCATCGACAGTTCATAGTGTTCTTTTTCAAAACCAAACGATCCTGCCATTCCACAGCATCCCGACGGTATCACCTGCACGGCGTAATTCCGGGGGATAGATAAAATCTTTTTTGAGTGATCCACTGAAGAAAGCGCCTTCTGATAACAATGTCCGTGAAGTTTGATCTTCTTTTCTTCACCGGTAAATAACGAAACATCAATATTTCCTTTATCCCACTCACCGGCAAGAAACTCATCAATCATGAATGCATTTCCGGCCAGCATTTTTGCCTCCTCTTTCATTTCACCCCGGAGAAGGTCCGGATACTCATCCCTGAAGGTAAGAATAGCCGATGGTTCTATCCCGATCAGCGGCGTTTCCCGGGTCGCTATTTTTCCCAGTGACTGCACATTGTTTTCTGCAAGATTTTTTGCCTGGCCCAGCATCCCTTTTGAAATGTAGGTTCTCCCGCTTTCATCGTGTTCTGCCGTCAGCACTTCATAACCCAGTCTTTGTAAAAGCAACACGGCCTTTTCGCCAACCTGTACATCGTAGTAGTTTGTAAACTCATCAACAAAAAGCACGACACTGCCTTTAGGTTCGGTGGCCGGTCCAGAATAACCTTTAAGCCAGCTTCTGAATGTGTATCTTCCCAATTCTGGAAAATTCCGTTTTCCGGCAATGCCAAGAAACCGCTTGCCCACATGACCTAAAACGCTTTTTAACATAAAATTGTAAAAAGACGGCGCCTCCGATGCGAACGCATTGATCCGGTTAATATTTGCAATCAGTTTTGACCGTAACGGAACGCCCTTCGCAAGATGTCGCTGATGCAAATACTCGGCTTTGATTTTGGCCATATCCACATTTGACGGACATTCCGCTTTGCACCCCTTGCAGGAAAGACACAAATCGAGAATTTCATAAATTTCATTGTTGGTAAACGGGTCAGCGTTCGTTGACCGGGTAAATACTTCGCGGAGCACATTGGCCCTGGCTCGTGTGGTATCCTTTTCGTTTCTGCTTGCCATGTAAGACGGACACATGGTGCCTCCTATCAGGTGTGTTTTCCGGCAATCACCGGCTCCGTTACATTGTTCGGCTGCCCTCAGCATGCCATCTGAAGCGGTGAAATCAAGCGTGGTATCAAATTCCGGTGTTGCCTGTCCGGGAAAATACCGCAGACTGGAATTCATGGACGGCGTATCCACAATTTTTCCCGGGTTAAAAATATTTTCAGTATCCCAGGCGCTTTTTATCTGTTTCAATAATTTAAAGTTGTCGTCGCCAATCATAAACGGAATAAACTCACCCCGGAGCCTTCCGTCTCCATGCTCGCCACTGAGCGAACCTTTATATTTCTTTACCAGCAGCGCTATTTCTTCGGCCATAGTCCGGAACAACCGGTTTCCTTCTTCGGTTTTCAGGTTTATGATCGGGCGTATATGCAGTTCGCCGGACCCTGCGTGTGCATAGTGTACGCATTCCAGCCCATGGGAAGCTACTATCTCGTCAAATTCTTTTATATACGCAGCAAGATCGTCCACCTTCACAGCGGTATCCTCCACAACCGGAACGGGTTTGGGGTCACCCCGCATGATGGACAGCAAGCCCAGGCCGGCCTTACGAAGATTCCATACCCTGGTAGTATCCGGGCCCGTGATAAATGGAAAGTGATGTCCGTATCCTGCTGATTTAAGCTCTTTGATCAAACATTCGGCATCTTTTTCCAGTCCGGCCTTCGATGTCCGCTTCAGTTCAATAACCAAAATGGCATTCGGGTCGCCTTTCACAAAAAACCGGTTAGGGCGTTGTTGAATATTGTCTTTTGTGCACTCCAGTATAAAATGATCCATCAGTTCAACAGCCGACGGATTGAACCGGAGCGCCAGCCTTGTAGCTTTCAGAGAATCATAAATTGAGTTAAAATGGGCACAAATTAGTCCCGAATGCGGTTCAGGAAGGGGAACAACCTTCAGTTTTGCTTCAGTTATAAAAGTGAGGGTTCCTTCGGAGCCGGCAATCAGTTTGCAGAAGTTAAACGGCTGTCCGTTTTCTTCAAACGGGATCATTGGCAGCAGTAAATCTATGGCGTAGCCGGTATTTCTGCGAGGTATGGATGAATCGGGAAACTCGCGGCTAATAGCCTGCTTTACCTCATCAGGTGAAAGCAATTCTTTTATTTGCGTGTACAAAGAAGCTTCAAAGTCACCGGCTTCACATTTTTTATCAAACGCTTCTGCATCCAGAGAGCAGAATTCAACCTCACTTCCATCACTGAGCACTGCTTTTACGTCCAGCAGGTGATCGCGGGTGCTGCCATACACCACGGAGTTGGATCCGCACGAATTGTTGCCGATCATGCCGCCCATCATAGCCCTGTTTGACGTGGACGTTTCCGGGCCAAACATCAAACCATATGGTTTCAGAAACAGGTTCAGTTCATCTCTGACCACACCCGGCTCCACCCGAACCCACTGTTCTTCTTCATTCAATTCGATGATACGCGTCATGTATTTTGATACATCGGCCACCACTCCGTTACCAACCACCTGGCCCGCCAGCGACGTGCCCGCAGTTCTCGGAATGATGGAGGACTTGTTCGCGCTGGCAAAAGCAATTAGTTTTTTAATGTCGCCCACTCCTTTGGGACAGCCGACTGCGAGCGGTAATTCGCGATACGATGAGGCGTCGGTTGCATATATTTTCCGTACAAGATCGTCAAAAAACAAATCTCCTTCAAGTAGGTTTTTCAGCGATTTTAACTGAGATTTCATGGCGCTATTCTGATGCTTCGATTAAGATAACAGGTATATGTGGTTTGGTATTTGCCTAAGATATATATTTTGTTCGCTTTGGTTCATAATCCGTCATCATTTTTATAAATAATTTGAATATGGCTGCGAATTTGTTTTATCTTGTAATAAATGGTCAGACGTATTGCATTCGGTTTTCTCATTCTGTTCGGTATTTCCGGCTGCGCAAGCTCGAAAAAAGCACGTACACGTCAGGTGGACATGGTGGTGCGAACCGCCAGGACCTACACTGGCACGCCGTACAAATGGGGTGGCACTACCCGTGCCGGTATGGATTGCTCCGGATTGCTCATCAATTCGTTTGCCTCCATCGACTACCAAATACCGAGGATGTCAGCCGATCAGAATAAGATCGGAAAAAAAGTAAAATTGAAAGATGTTCAGCGTGGAGACCTGGTTTTTTTTGCTACCGGTAAAAAGCGCAGAAAAATCACGCATGTGGGCCTGGTAACGGATGTGAGAGGCAAAGAAAAAGTGATGTTCATCCACGCTTCCAGTTCGCGCGGGGTAATGGAAACCAACCTGTACAGCACGTATTATAAAAAGCGGTTTATTATGGCCCGAAGGGTATTGTAGCTGCCAAAGCAGGCGGTGATTTTATTGGCCGTAAATAACCAAGGAATTTAGTAAGTATTATTTTGAATGTGTACTAATAGGTCCACCTCGACCTAAAATACCTGTTAGAAGTCTAAATCCTACTATTGCAACAATTGAGAAGAAAGAAAATATTCTACGTGGAACAAATAGGTATCAAAGGGTTCAAGCGGACGCTTGAACCAGTGGAGAGTTTGAATTGAATATTATAATTTGAAGTTGAATAACGGTACGTTAAAATTGTTTGTTTCCATACTATACAAAACATGAATACATGCGCTTTCAGGAGGTTTTGTCACCATTTTTGCATATCATCATTTCATAAATATTTCATTAACGGAGCGAGCAAAAATGTAGCCAAAACCGGTATCGTTTTGCATTGACCACGGGCTGAAGCCCGTGGCAATGTGATTTCTCCCATTTGGAGTTATCCCTTTTCAATCATTATCAAGAAGATAGTCATATTCAAGCATGGAA
Source organism: Flammeovirgaceae bacterium (assembly GCA_003228395.1). Taxonomy (GTDB): domain Bacteria; phylum Bacteroidota; class Bacteroidia; order Cytophagales; family Cyclobacteriaceae; genus SZUA-230. Next base: position 535 of record QIDJ01000396.1, on the reverse strand, counting down.
TCTTTATCAGGCCCATCATCCTGAGCGAACTCAGTTCTTTCCCAAAGTTTTGACGAAGAGAAAGTTTCTTCCCTGAAGTTTCCCGTTATTAAAGGTAATTGATGGTAATTAAAAGGCCCTCCTTCGCTAAAGCTTCGGAGGGCGAAGGTGGAGCTGATGGGAATCGAACCCACGACCCCTTGACTGCCAGTCAAGTACTCTAGCCATCTGAGCTACAGCCCCATTTTCTTCTATTTCATTCCTGCTTTCGAACTGCAAATATATCTTTTTTAAAAGTTAATATTTTATAAATTGAATTTCTGTTTTACCTTTTAGCGTTTTTTTCGGGTATTTGAAACCTGTGGGAATGAGAAAATTCATAAACATTATAAAGCAATTGTCAGAGCGTGATTACGATGATTTTAAGTCGTCGCTGATGGTAAACAAAGCTGATAAGACAATTTATGTGCTTGAAGCAGTTCGTGAAAGGGGACTCACGGACAAGGAAATAATGGCTGAACTTTCTATAAAAACGCTCAATACGTACTACTCATTA
>QIDJ01000212.1 GCA_003228395.1 Flammeovirgaceae bacterium | reverse complement strand
ATGAGGAAATGCGTGAGGCGGTTATTGCCAAAGACCGGACGATGCCGGCATTTAAAGCTGAGCATAAATCAGAAAGGCTTCCTGTCTGGGGGTATGCCGCAGCGGCAGCAGTAATTGTAATAGCCGTTGTTTATGTATTGTTTTTCACCGGGCCGCAGGCCGGCGAACTGTATGCTGCTTATTACGAGCCCTATCCAAACCTTATCGAACCCAATGTACGCGGAGAAACTTATCCTGAAAATTCATTAGCCGCTGCGATGGCCTTTTATAACCAGGGTGATTTTACAAAAGCGCTGAATATAATCAGCAGACTTCCGGAAAATGAAAAGACCGGATTTCTTTACCTGTATGAAGGCATCTGCTTCCTGGAAACCGGAGTACCGGAAAAGGCGTTGGAGTCCTTTGATCAGGCCCGGCAAAAATCGGAAAGTTTAAAAGGGCAGGCCCAATGGTATTCCGGTCTTACTTACCTGAAAATGGAGGATATACCCAATGCACGGAAAATATTTTCATCGCTCTCCGAAATTGATAATCCCTATCAGTCCGATGCCAGAGAAATTTTAACTCAATTTTAATTAATCAACAACCCTAAACCACCAAAATTATGAAAACTATGAAAAATTTACTCTATGTATTGTTAGCCGTTTTTTTAGCTGTTTCGTGCCAGCAGAGTGAAAAAACAGAAGCCGGAGCAGAAGATTCGCAAATAGCTGCAGACCAGGAAAAGGGTCTGTTAGGTTTTAAATGGAACAAATGCAAAAACATGGAAAAAATCTTGGATAGCATTAGAAATAATCAGTTAAGGCATTCTCATCAAGATATAGAAAATCTTGACGTAACCAATCAGGCGCATATGCATAGAGGAAGCACAGCATTAAAACAAGATATTATTTACTTCAACTACAACGGTAAAATCCGGGGTGGAAATGTAACCTTTTATAGTAAAAACGACCATTTGGATCGGGATAAGATTGGATATTTCCCGTTTGTTGTACTGGATGAAAGTCTGGATATTCCGGATAAAATACCAGGTATTCATCTGAAAATAGATACGACCCAACTGTTCAGAATCCCGGCAATGAAAAACAACGGTAATGTGAAAAAAGATAGGGATTACTGCATGTTTATCGTAACCGGGTTTGATATACCCAGGTCTCAAGAATAAATAACAGAAGAGCGGGAATTCATGCTTTTTGCTATCTACTGATGCGGCAGTTCTCAACCGCCATAGCTTGTGATGGAGGTTACACTTGCGCCGTAATGGCATGCAATATACACTTCACCGGGCTGTCTCAAAAGAGCAACAAACCGTCATTCTGATTGGAAAGAAGAATCTCAAACTATCAGTTCACACTGAACATACAGATTCTTCGCTTCGCTATGAATGACGGCGCTTTTGAGACAGCCCCCCTCCCACTGCTGGCGCGGAAGTTCTTCAGGTCGAAGCGGACGCTTCGACCAGGGGGTGAGGGATTCTGTAACAGTCTTGTGCCAGACTTTATTCAGTTCCACAACTGGTCTGAGCGTCCGCTCAGACCTTTTTTTATCAAGATGCTACATTTTTCCTTTGTCGTCTATTGAGCTTTCTTGATGGCGTTTTTGGTCGAAGCAGACTCATCGACCAGGGGCAGTATGGTTTGATTATCCGTTGTCACCGGCGTGGAAATTTCACCCGTTATAGTAACCAGTCGAAGGCGGTTACTTCCGTGCCTTTTTCGAAAAATTATAAAAAGACAAAGATTTTCTGTTTTTCGCCCGGGAATAAATAACCGAAGCAATCAGTACAAAAGCAATCCCTACCCAGATCCACCTCATACTCAAAGTTCCGGGCGCGGGTTGCGCCTGTTTGGTCACGGCGATCATACCCGCCCACCGCGAGGGATGGGCAGTCAGGTTGTCAGCGCTATGCAGGTAATCGCGTTTGGCACGGGTGAGCGCCTGACCGGAGGAATTTCCCTGACTCAGGTGGGCATAAAACCGTTGAATGATTGAAGAGGTAGCCCGGTCCTCGATTTTCCATAAGCTCATAATCACGTCGGGCACCCCGGCATAGGAGAATGCATAGGCAAGGCTATACACGCCTTCGCCTTTCAGCATTTTACCGATGCCGGTATCGCAGGCGCTCAGCACCGCCAGCCGGGCCTGAAGGTTCAGGCCGTACAGGTCATGCGCATAAAGCTTGTCCGCTATTGCATTCTTTTCTTCAGGAGGGAAAAGCAGGTAATTATTCAGAGGCTCATCCGTATCGGCAAACCCGTGCAAGCCCATGTGAATGATGTCATAACCGGAGGCCTGGTTGAGGAATTGCGCCTTCGTAGCTTCCCTTCCTGTAAGAAATATTCCGGAATAATATTCCTTTATGCCGTTTACCTCGGCATACGTGCCGGGAAGCGCCTCTGACTCCGGGGTTCCCGAATAAGCCAGCGCTATCACCTCATCTCCTGCCCAATCCCTGTTCCATTCATCAAAATAATATTCCAGGGAGTACGAGTAGGATACATTTGTTTCTTTCACCAGGTATTTCAGTGATTTATAATCCGCAGATGTCTGAGGCGTTTTTTGGGTAATCAGCGCTTCAAAAGGTACCAGGTTCAGCAGGCCGTCCGGGATGATCAGTAGGTTACGCCGGTAGGCAGGGTTGTATTCGGGAATCAGGATACGGAACAATCCGGAAGCGTATGCCTGGAACTCATCCGCTATCCGGATACCCGAGTTAATATGCACATCTGAAACAAAGCGTGTAAAACCACTTATGAGATAACGTATCGAATCAACGTCCTTCCGCTGAAACACTTTTGTTCCCTGATCGTCTATACGTATTATGTATAAGGCAGAATCGCCCCAGAAATATTCCAGGATACGGAGACTGTCCGGGATGTTCATAGCCTGCAAATCAATCCGGTTGGTTTGGATAGTGTTTCCCTTCAACAATGAATTGAAGTAATTTTCACGCAGTTGAATTTGCTTGCGGGAAATGGTAAACAACGAGTCGTTTAGCCGGTTTATCTGCTTTTGATCACTCACTGCTTTAGCCTGTATCAGCGCCTGTTCGGTTTCGGCATAGGACTTCTTCAGCATTTTATCATCTGCCAACAAGCCGGATACAACCATCGTAGTATCCAGCATCCGCGACGTAATGATATTATCCATAAGCACGTTTGCTTTATTGCGTTCCACGCTGGTAATCAGGTTTGAAATGAACAGTTTATCCCCTGTCGCATTAAAAGCTTTTAATGCATTTTCGATACCCTCTTCGTACATACTCTTGAATGTCTGCGCATAACTCACACGGGTCTGGTCGAATATCATCTGTGATTTCTGAACCTGCAACACACTATCTGCCAGCATAAAAGTTTCCAGCCCGCCGTAAAGCCAGTAACTGCCCACATCACTATTCGAAAAATACATGTCGTACATGATTTTTGATTTGTTCGAAAGTGTAAAAATGTACGTTTGATTGTAGGTATCCGGAATGAAATCAGGGTTGTCAAATACCGATTCCGGATCATACTTATCAACCAGTTCTGTCAATGCTTTGAGATTATAATGCAGGGCCGAATCCAGCGCATTGTTTTTAAAATATAGACCGGCCAGGTGCGAATACAATGCGAAAATTTCACCGCTTCCTTTTGGATAATATTTTTTTCGTTCCCCGAGGCATTTTTTGTAATAAAACAACGCAGAATCCAAATAACCCTGTAAACCCAGGTTTTCGCCCAGGTTAAAATAACTGTTCGATATCCGGTCCTGGTTATACGGGTACTTTTGATTAATTTTCAATCCCTTATGATATAATGACGCAGCTTTCAAAATATCTCCTTTAAACTGGTAAATGATTCCCAGGTTATTGTAATACCTTCCCAGATCGAATGCTTCCGGCCCCTCATGCCTTTGCACGATTGAAATAGCCTGCTCCGTGGCTTTCATGCTTTCATCCAGATCCACGTTGAAATAATAAATCCCAAGCAATTTCCATGAATCTGCAATTTCAGAATAATAAAAGGAATTGTTGCTGGCAAAAGTAAGCGCGTGGAAGGTACCCAATGCCCGGCGCGCCAACTGTCCGCTTTCTTCTACTTTTCCTATGGCAAATGCGGCCATACCCATTTCATAGTAGAGCAATCCTTTTATGGGTATATTTTCTTTTGAATCATCCAGCAGGTCCATGCTGCGTTCGAACAACTCCCAGGCCCTGCTACTTTCCAAAAAGCCATACCTGTAAATCGTGCCCAATATATAAAGGCTGTAAGCATGGTCTTTTACCGATCCCTGTTTTTCACGAACAGAAACCGCACGCACCAGGGAGCTTCTTGCCCCGGTATGGTTGCCGAGATGATGCCTGCAAATCCCCATCAGTGTATGGTATTCCGCTTCATGCAGCAGGTCTCTGTTGTGAAGGTAGCCGGCAACATTATTCAATATATAAAGCGCTTTTTCATATTCTCTTAACGCAATCAGGGCGTTGACTTTCCGGTGCTGCAGGTATATCATTGTAGCCGTATCATCTCTGAATTTTCCTGCATATGTTTCAATGCGCTGCAGCAAAACTTCCCAATTCTTTTGTACCACCAGTTGTTCAATGTCATTCAATGACGTATCCTGCCCTACACGTGCCGGAGGAAAATATCTGAAATCCGTTTGGAGTTGCTTTTGTGCGTATGAAACATGGAACACACCTATAAGGAATGCAATGGTAATAACCAGACAACGGGCACGTAGAATTTTCAAAAAATCAGTATTAATTCACCAAATTTAACCGATTCATATGAATTTCAGGCACACCGTGAAATGTATCATGGGAATTTTATCATCAACACATACGAAATAAACCGGGTCATTTCTCAGGAAATTCATACGGCCTGCCATCGAGTACTTTCACAAGTATGTTGCGCATTTCCGTTATGTAATTGTTGCTGGTATTGGTCAGAATAATGATCGTATTTTCCACATCGACTTGCCTTTCATAATAATTGCGGAACCCGGCCAATCCGCCCGTATGCGAAATCGTTTTCCCGTTCAGGTTGTGGCCGATCACCCAGCCAAATCCGTAATTTTTTGTAGCCCCGTTTACCAGGACAACGGGCGTATATGCTTCTTCCAGTGTTTTCAGGGAAACCAACTTCTCCGAATAAAGTGCCCTGTCCAGAATAAAGAGATCTTCAACACTGGAATAAATACCTCCATCTCCCCAGGTGAGCAGGAAATAATCATCGGTCTTCTTTAAATTCGACCGGTATCCAATGGCTCTGTTCGAATTGTTTCGCTCAGGTGTACGCAGGTCGTACACCCACGTGTTTTCCATTCCCAGAGGTTCACAAATACGGTTTTTAACAAACGCATAGTAGGGAATGCCTGAAACTTTTTCTACAATTATGGCGAGTAATACATATCCGGTATTATTATACCTGAATTTATATCCCGGTTTGAATTTCAGTTGATTTACGTTATTTATTAATTTGCCATAAAGTTGCGCATTGGTCAGACCGGGTTCATCCCAGCCCATTTCGAAGTAATCTTGCAGACCGGAAGTATGCTGCAGAAGATTCCGGATACTTATTCTTTTTGCGCGGTCACCAAGTTCGGGGAAATACATGTATATGTTGTCGTCATAATCCAGTTTGCCTTCCTCTTTCAGCAGCATCACACACAGGGCAGTAAAGGATTTAGAAATGGAAGCAAGATAAAAAGGGGTGCTGAGCGTGAGGCCCTGATTATTTTTAATATTGGCCCAACCAATCGCATTTTCATATATGATTTCCCCATGTTCGGCGATGAGCACATTGCCGTTAAAATTCCTCTCATCCGTATAAAAGCGGATGAGTGAATGAATTTGCTCCGGTTTTGGTAATTTTGCAGACTGCTGGGCATAAACATGTATGCTGCTTAGAAAAATCAACAACAGCCATCGGAATATGTCAGTGCGAATCATAATTCAATTTAATAAAATTTTTAATTAACTGATTTACCTTCACAATAATTGACTGAAAAGGATGTTTCTAATCAGACACACGATCCCCGATGAAGGTTTAAACAATACCCTCCAAACAATTTGAAAGAATTTCATTTTTTTCTCTTTTTTTGGCTTCTTTCTCATCTGGCATTCGCTCAGTATGGAACGACGGAAGGTTTAATTCTTTTTACAGGCGAGGTGGTAGCGGAAGACAGTATAACCCCCCTGGCGGATGTACATCTTTTTAATAAAAATAATTACCGGATTACTATAACCGACCCCTCCGGTTTTTTTTCCATGTACGTTGCAAAAACGCATGTAGTACAATTTTCATCCGTAGGTTACGAACCCTACTATTTTTCAATTCCAGGTGGCTATCGGGGAGATGTGTATTATCAAAAAATAATATTGAAAAGAAGTACCTTGCCACTTGAGAATGTGACCATATACAGTAAAGTGGAAGAAACGGAGTCGATGCTGAAGCGCAAAACACCTCCGAATCCGCTCAAAGATGTAAGTTATGGCACCCTGCAGGGCGATCCTGTGCCGGTGGAGCCGGGCATTATGAATCCTGCTTCATTGCTGTGGGACTGGTTCAGCCGGGAAGGAAAGGAAAAACGCAAACTAAAGGCGATCCTAAAGCAGGATGGCATGCGACTCAAGGTTGATACACGGTTTGAAAGCGAACTGATCTGGGAGCTGACAGGATTGTATGGCGATGAACTGGAACGGTTTAAAATGTATTGTAACCTGCCGCTGAGTTTTGTGCTCCAAGCAAACGAATATGAATTTTTACTGGCAATCAAGTCGTGCTATTACGATTACAAAAGCCAGTAAGCCGTT
>QIDJ01000173.1 GCA_003228395.1 Flammeovirgaceae bacterium | reverse complement strand
AGCTCCTGATTTATTTAAGGAGCTTCAATAATGAAATTAATTTTTTATCAATCCCACTTCAGTTCCGTATCAATACCTGTCCCGGAAGTTTCAGCTTCAATGCTTTCTTCACTTTCTTTACTTTCTTTACTTTCTTTACTTTTTACAGTCTTATTTTCACCCGCATTCTCCTCTTTTCTTTCAAACTGAGAAAAATCAATTTCAGGCATTAATTCTTCTTTTACATGGTTTACTGTAATATTTAATGCTGATACAAACTTGTCGAAATCTTCTTTGTAAAGGAATATTTTATGTTTCTCATACACAAACCCATCTTCCTTGTAGCGGCGTTTACTTTCGGTTATCGTAAGGTAATAATCGTTTGCACGAGTGGCTTTTACATCGAAAAAATACGTCCTTTTCCCCGCCCTTACTCTTTCAGAGAAAATCTCTTGTTTTTCATTATCCTTTTCCACAATTCAATCGTTGTTTCGTTAAAAATTTAAGTGACCTGCTTCAACAATTTAAGAATAAGAACGTAATATAGTATAATGTTTGCCACTATTGCAAATCAATTTTTTGTATTTAATACTAATCAATCTTGTGACAAACTTGCCATGTATTTGAGAAATCGCGCGTAAATAGTTGTTTGTAGCTAATTATCATGAAATTAAATGTACTCGAAATACATAATTACAAAAACCTGGAGTTCCTTGCCAGGCAGCTTGTAGAAGGTTTCATCACAGGTCTTCACAAATCGCCTTACCACGGTTTTTCGGTTGAATTTGCCGAACATCGCCTATATAATATCGGCGAAAGCACCCGCCATATCGACTGGAAGGTGTACGCAAGAACTGACAAACTCTTTACAAAACAGTATGAAGAAGAAACCAATCTCAGATGCCAGATTGTTATCGACAATTCCACTTCCATGTACTATCCGGTAGAATCAAAAGGGAAGATTTCTTTCAGTATTATATCAGCGGCAGCGCTCACGTATCTACTTCAGAGTCAACGCGATGCAGTTGGCATTTGTACATTTTCAAGCCAGATCGAAATAAACACACAGATTAAAAGTACAACCAGCCACCGTCATAAACTTTTTTTGCTGCTGCAAAACTTGCTGGAAGAAAGCAAACACAACAAAAGAACTTCTGTGGCAGAAGTATTACATGAAATTGCAGAAAAAAATTACCGGCGCTCACTGATCATCATATTCAGTGATATGTTTGATAATAATGCGGAACTCGAAGCCATATTTGGGGCGCTCCAGCACCTGAAGCATAACAAACATGAGGTACTTGTTTTTCATGTTACTGACAAACTCACCGAATACCATTTTGAGTTTGACGAGCGTCCCCACGAGTTTATTGACCTCGAAAGCGGAGAACGATTGCGCATACAACCGTCACAGGTAAAAGAAAGTTTTGAAATGCACATGACCGCATACCACCATGATTTAAAGATCAGATGCGGTCAACTGAAGATTGACTACATTGAATCAGATATCAATGCTGACTTTAATCAGATTCTCTATACTTACCTGGTTAAGAGGGTTAAAATGAGATAAGAAAAACAGATAACTGCACTACGCAAACCCATGGCACTAAAAAAGAATTCTGTACTGGGGAACAATAAAAATTCCCAGTTGGTACCTCGTGTCAATGTTTTCGGTTTGACTGTTATAAAATTCCCCGAATACATTCTGAACATTAAAGACATTCTGAATATCAACAAGCCACTCATGAGTTATTTTCTTATTATTTAACCTGAATCCTATCTTGAAGTCTGTCCGGGAGTAATTATCATATTTTTGTGAAAAGGCTAAATCTTCAAAATAGATGGCTTCACCCGCATCCCGGGAGGCGTAAAGGTTAATGGGTGTGGTGTATCTTCCTCCTGACATGGTAAATTTAATATCAGCGGCGATCACACCGGAGGAGCCAACCTTAAATTCTTTACCGCCAAGCACGTTGACAATGTATTTATTATTAAACGCTGTGTTCCGCCATTGTTGGTCGCTTGCCCTATAAATTGAATTGAACAACGTGCCTGAAATTAAAAAATAATACGACTTGCTGAAATATTTTTCAAGTGTCATTTCCAGGCCATAATTTTTCCCAAAACCCTTATTTACCAGATTCGGTCTAATTTCAAAGCTATAGTCAGCCCCTGAATTGATTGCCGAATAGGAACTTGGAAAAGATTCAATCGGAATGTTGAACAGATACTGGTAGTAGGTTTCCAGTTTTAAATTGATATCAGATGGAAAGTTGTGCCTGAAGCCTAATGACAGATGCCGGCTTTTTGTCATATCCAGGCCGAGGTTAGTTTCATAGGGATAATCTCTGAATTGGGCATAATAAAAAATTACAGGTTGTATCTGGCTGTGCAACCCGTAACCCAGGCTAACAGAAGAAGCGTTGGTTAGCTGATAATATATGCCTGCCCTGGGCTCAATCGCCGTACTGTTGTTAAGTGAAAAGTGCTGAAAATGTAGGCCTCCCACAAATTTAAACGTACCTGAAAACCTGAACTGGTACAAACCATAAAATTGTGTTAACCAATTCCCTTCATCTACATCCGTATATCTGAACCAGTTATTATTTCCGAGATTAAGGCTATCCTGATAACTGGCTCTGATATAATCAATCAACACACCTGTAGTAAATTTATTTCTGGAATTGATCTTAACATTCAACGAAGAATGAACAGATAGCTTATCTTCCTGCTGATTCTGACGGATATCATCTGAATTTTCATTGGGACTGTTATTTTGTACTGAATCAATCACAACACCAGAAAATTGATGACTTGCAGCAACGGATGTAGATATATAAATATTCGGAGTAAAATAATAGACGTGATTAATTCCCAGTACCGTTGTTTCCGTTTCATTCTTCAGATCCTCTGTGGTATAAAACGAGCCTTTCGCATCTGATTCGGTAACCGGCTCAAAATGAATATTGCTTGTACCGCCAATGCCAAACAACCTGAATGAGCCTGCTTTTTTGGTTGGTACTACTGCAGAAAAGGTGAAATCCTGATACTCCGGAATTGCCGTGCCGGTACCAAAATCCATTCCCAGGGCTTGAAATACTTTGAGTGTAGAATATCTGATATTAGCCATATACGAAGCATTGGTTTTCTTCGAAAATGGACCTTCTGCACCCAACTCAAATCCGTTAAATCCGACCTGCCCCATAAATTCATGCCTGAAACCATTGCCTTTTCTCAATTTCAGATCAAAAACACCGGAAATAGCGTTACCATACATTGCCGGGAATGCGGCTGTAATAAAATCTGAATTTGCAAGATTATTGTTATTCAGCATGCTTACAGGTCCGCCGGTGGTACCGAAACTGTTGAAATGATTCGGATTCGGTATATCAATTCCCTCAAGCCGCCACAAGAGGCCAGATGGTGAATTACCCTTAATGATGATGTCGTTTCTGGCATCGTTGGCATTAGAAACACCTGCATAATTACTCGCCATGCGGGCTATATCATTTCTGCTTCCTGCGTATCTTTTTGTTTCCTGTACATCAAAAGTTTTAGCGCTTACCACTACCGCATCGTTATTTATACTCGCATGTTTCCGATCAGCAGTTACCACAATTCCTTTTATTTTGAGTATCTCTTCTTCAAGCGATACATTCACAACCAGCTCCTTCCCTGCATCCACCAACTGGTTTAGCAGCACAATTTCTTTATATCCGACAAATGAAAATTTAAGATCAACCCTTCCGACCGGAACTTTTTTGAGCACATAATTTCCGTTAAAATCCGTAACGAAGCCAATAATCGGGTCAGAATCTACTACCACCACATGCACACCGGGGACAGGGTAATCTGAATCGATATCCCGCACTTCTCCCCTGACGGTCTGCGTTTGAGCTTGTACAATTGATAACGGCGCCAAAATGACTAATAGAAGAATAAAACAGTTTATACCGGTTTTTACATCTGAGTCCATAGCACAATATTTGGTACCTCAAATTTCATATACAAATATCGGTAATTGAAATTTTTCTGTCTGGCCTGCGCTATTTTACGGATGAGTCGTTGGAATTACGTACCCGATCTGTTTCAACCATTTTGTGTTAACGAATTCAGGATATCTTTCATAAAAAAACCATTCCTCTTCAGTATAAGGAATGGCATTTTTTGACTTCACGATTTATAATTAACCGTGCATCCATTCTTTTTTTGTGAGCAGTTGCTCTTCTGTTTCAACGTTATCCTCATCGGTAATGCAGCAATCAACAGGGCAAACAGCCGCGCATTGCGGCTCTTCATGAAATCCATTACATTCGGTACATTTATCTGGTACGATGTAATAAAATTCATCGGATACTGGTTCCTGGTTTGCATCTGCATCTGCATCTGCAGTACTTCCATCTGGTGTTGAAATTGTTCCTGTCAGGTTTGTGCCGCCTGCCCATGTCCATTCTACTCCGCCTTCATATATTGCATTGTTCGGGCACTCGGGTTCGCAAGCGCCACAATTAATACATTCATCTGTGATTATTATAGCCATAACAATTTCTGATTTTTTGGTTGAGTATTGATTAACTTCGAACAAAATTATAAACAAAAACCTATCAAACAAGCCTCATGACGTTTTTATGAAAAATTCTCAGCTGATAAATATACTCGAGGACTGGAGAATACGGATTAATGACATAAATCATATAAAATTTTCAAAATTATGCCGTAAAACACAGGCTAAAAACGGATGGTTTACGGAAGAATCAATCAGAATGGCATTCAGGGATATTAACCGGTTTCTTGACCCCGAAAAGCTTATAAATTGGATCAATGGCAATTCAACCCCGCACAAGAATTCAAAAGAAGTGGGCATCATAATGGCCGGTAATATTCCGATGGTGGGATTTCATGATTTACTCTGTGTGATGGCAACCGGACATTCCGCACAGATAAAACTCAGCAGCCAGGACGACGTATTACTACCCTACATTTTTAATCTCCTTTTTGACATCGCTCCCGAATTTTCTGAACGGATCCGCTTTGTAAACAAACTTGAATTTCCACAGGCAATCATTGCGACCGGAAGCAATAATTCAGCACGTTATTTTGAATATTATTTTAGCAGCGTTCCACACATTATCAGAAAAAACAGAACCTCAGTTGGGATACTTAGTGGCAATGAAAGCAAAGAGGATTTGCTTGGCCTGGGGCAGGATATACTTCAATATTTCGGACTTGGATGCAGAAATATATCCAAATTGCTGGTTCCGGAAAAATATGATTTTAAAATGTTTTACGAGGTCATCGAACCATTAAAATCCGTAATTCTTCAACATAAGTATGCAAATAATTATACTTATAATAGATCCATACTACTTATAGATAAGATTCCATTTATTGATAATGGTTTTCTTCTTATCCGGGAAAACAGCCAATTGGTTTCACCCATATCTGTGGTGTTTTATGAAACGTATAAATCAGATAAAGCTATTGACATATTTCTGGGCCAAAACAAAGAATCAATTCAATGTGTGGTAGCAGGAGGCGCGTATGAACCAGAAAGTATTCCATTCGGTTCTACCCAATCGCCCGAACTCTGGGATTATGCTGATAATGTAAATACGTTAGAATTTCTTTTTGGCTTACATCACAATTGATACACAGACCTGTACCTGTTACCTGGTTCCTCTCCAGACTTCCACCCAGCCCTGGAACGTTTGCCCTTTTATATTGATTGTGTAGTAATATACCCCGTCCGCAAGCCCTTCAGCCATCCAGTCGTTATTGTAATTCGATGTCTCAAATACTTTTTTACCCCAGCGGTTTACAATTAATACAGAGGTAGGAAAATCCTCCGGCATATTCCGTATGAAAAAGAAATCATTGTGACCATCTTTATTGGGTGTAAATACATTTGGTATAAACAGGCCATCGTCCAACGGCACTTCCGGATCCTCACCCTCAATCAATACTGAAACTATGCATTGATTTGAATCCCTTAAATCAATCTGATAAATGCCTGCAAATAATTTTTCGATATTGATTTCAAATTTTCCGGTTTCCGGAATAAAAGGCACCTCAGTCCAATCCATAAAAAATGTCTGTCCGGGGAAGCTGGATGTAGATTCAACCAATTCTGCCCGTATTTCATATCCGGGTATTCCTCCATCAACATCTGATATCAGCAAACTTCCGGTAGGAAGGTCGGGAAATGATTCCAGTATCTCTTTTACGGTATATGTAAGCGGGTCTGGTTCGGTAATATCAACCGGACTGCTCTTGAAAGGGCAGGAATCATTATTATCATCGCGCACCCATATTACATATATACCGGAGGTAAGCTGAATAATATTATTTACAAGTGTCTGCCATGACGCACCTTCATTAATCGAATATTCATAGGGTTCTGTTCCGCTCGTAACCGTCAGTATAATCTCGGAGTTTTCGCCGCTGCAATTAATTGGGGATGCATTATCGAATGTAACATCTACCGTACTAAGCTTTTGTAGTAAAACAACTTCTCCCTGGTCATCACAACTCTGGTTATCATTTATAACATACCGGTAGGTGCCTGCAAACAGGGAGTCAAAGAAATTCCCGCTTTGCAACTGGTTGAAAACCGTATCGGCACCGGTAAGCTGAAATAACCTGTATTGAACAGGAGGTATTTCATTTCCGTCAAGATTAAAAGTTATGGATCCATCACCGTCTTTGCAGGTTGAGGGTTGTTGCACAATATTGGAAGTGAAACATGTACCCTGACAATTAATTACCGTAACCGATGCTTCCACTGCATCACTGCGCCCGCATCCGGTGTTCTGGGAGGCATAAAAGAAAGTAGTACCTTCCACATCCGTAACAAGCTGGCCGCTGTT
>QIDJ01000368.1 GCA_003228395.1 Flammeovirgaceae bacterium | reverse complement strand
CTGCCCTTAATAACTCTTGACTTTGAAAACCTTGATTTGGCTTTGCCCTGGTAAATCATGGTGTTCACGTTTTCTACCGTCACACCATACATTTTTTCCACTTCCTTTCTTATTTCCACTTTATTTGCTTTCCTGTCAACGATGAAGCCATACTTGCCTTTTTCATTCATAGACGAAGCCTTTTCCGTAATCAATGGCTTTATTAATACACTCATGTCTTGCTAATCAATAATTCTTCAACCTTTTTAATAGAGCTCTCAAAAAATACCAGCTCATCGGCATTTACAACATCATAGGTATTGATGCGGTCCGCTGTGGTCACACTTGCTTTCTTAAGATTCCTGCTTGACAAATAAATGTTGGTGATATTTTCAGGCAAGACCAGGAGCGTCTTCTTATCTGCCAACGAAAGATCTGAAAGCATAATTACAAATGCTTTTGTTTTCGGTGCTTCGAATTGAAAATCTTCCAGTACAGAAATGTTTTTCTCTTTTGCTTTGTAACTCAGCGCCGATTTTCTTGCCAGCACTTTAGATTTCTTATTCAGTTTGAAGGAGTAGTCTCTTGGCCTTGGGCCAAAAGCACGTCCACCACCCCGAAACAAAGGCGACTTAATACTCCCTGCCCTGGCTGTTCCGGAGCCTTTTTGCCGCTTTATTTTTCTTGTTGACCCAACGATATCTGACCTTTCCTTAGCTTTATGTGTTCCCTGTCTTTGGTTTGCCAAATACTGTTTAACATCCAGGTATATAGCATGGTCATTGGGAGTTATACCGAATATTTCATTATTCAGTTTTACTTTCCTTCCTGTATCCTCGCCTGTATTTTTACGTACTGCAATGTTCATTTCCTTACTTCTCTAATATTACAGTTGAATTATTAGAACCTGGTACTGCACCACTCACAAGTATTAAATGGTCTTCCGGATAAATTTTGACCACCCTCAGATTGAGCAATTTCACCCTAATGCCACCTGTCTGACCAGCCATTCTCATACCTTTAAACACCCTGGCCGGATAAGAAGCTCCACCAATTGATCCCGGCGCTCTTTCACGATTATGCTGGCCGTGTGTCCGTTGGCCTACACCATGGAAGTTATGCCTTTTCACAACACCTTGAAACCCTTTTCCTTTGGAAACTCCAATGGCATCCACATAATCACCCTCTTCAAATACATCAGCAATTTTAATTTCCTGCCCTAATTGAACTTCATTATGGAATTCTTCCCGGAAATTTCTAAATTCTTTTACAACTTTTTTGGGAGTGGTGCTGGCTTTATCAAAGTGGCCTTTCATGGCTTTAGTAGTTCGTTTTTCCTTGCGCTCACCATACCCGAGCTGGACCGACCTGTATCCATCAGTTTTCTCATTCTTTACTTGTGTAACCACACAAGGACCTGCCTGTATCAGCGTGCACGCTATACTGCGCCCATCCTCGCTGAATACATTGGTCATTCCTATTTTTCTTCCTATTATACCAGACATTGTTTTTACACTTAAAAAAGCGGTTTTTTGTTAAAAACCGCAGTCTTTTTCGCAAAGGACTGCAAAGATAGTTAATTAAAAAGTAGATGCCAAAAACTCCGCTTCTATTTTCAAGAACCATCCTCTATAAAAAAAGAACCAATAGATTTTTATGTTATTGGTTCTTTCTCAGTATTAATATTCAATTCAATTAAACCTTAATTTCCACATCCACCCCACTGGGCAATTCGAGCTTCATCAACGCATCTACCGTCTTTGCACTATTGGAATAAATATCCACCAATCTCTTGTAAGTGCAAATTTGAAATTGTTCACGCGATTTTTTATTCACGTGCGGAGAACGAAGGACGGTAAATTTTTCCTTCTCGGTTGGCAACGGAATTGGTCCGCTTACAACTGCACCGGTAGTTTTTACCGCTCTTACAATTTTTTCCGACGATTTGTCAACCAGGTTGTGGTCGTAGGATTTAAGTTTAATTCTGATTTTTTGTGCCAT
Organism: Flammeovirgaceae bacterium; assembly: GCA_003228395.1. Classification (GTDB taxonomy): domain Bacteria; phylum Bacteroidota; class Bacteroidia; order Cytophagales; family Cyclobacteriaceae; genus SZUA-230. Next base: position 4,902 of record QIDJ01000368.1, on the reverse strand, counting down.
AATTTATTAACTTTTAACTCACCGGAACGCCTTTAACTTTTTCAATAATTTCTTCAGCCAGATGCCTCGGCACCTTATCGTAATGAGAAAAAGTAAGCGATGCCGAAGCACGTCCGGAGGTGATTGTTCTTAAATCAGTTACATATCCAAACAGTTCGGATAGCGGTACGGTAGCTTTAAGTATCTGGGCTCCGCCTTTGGAATCCATCCCCTTCATAATTCCCCTTCTTTTATTCAGGTCACTGTTTACAGGACCCGTATATTCTTCAGGCGTAACCACTTCTACGGCCATTATCGGCTCCATCAGTACCGGTTTTGCCTTTTTTGCTGCTTCCCTGAACCCAATTCTTGCTGCCAGCTCAAACGAAAGTGAATCGGAGTCCACATCGTGGAAAGACCCGTGAAATAATCGCACGTACATGGAATCTACCTCATAACCTGCAAGCGGGCCGTTTTTCATTGCCTGTCTGAATCCTTTCTCAACCGAAGGAATAAATTCTCTGGGAATTACACCGCCAACGATCTTATTTTCAAACTCAAGCCCTTCCTTAGTGTCGGTTCTGGGACCAATCTCAAACGCGATGTCGGCAAATTTACCTCTGCCACCTGTTTGTTTCTTATAGACCTCCCTATGTTCGATCATAAGTGTGAAGGCTTCCTTATACGCAACTTGGGGAGCTCCCTGGTTGATTTCAAGCTTGAATTCACGTTTAAGACGGTCAATGATAATTTCAAGGTGAAGCTCACCCATTCCTTTCAGTATGGTTTGACCTGTTTCTTCGTCGGTGCGAACCTGCAGCGTTGGGTCTTCTTCGACAAGCTTTGATATAGCTAATCCGAGTTTGTCAACATCAGCCTGCTTTTTGGGCTCAATGGCATATCCGATAACTGGCTCCGGAAATGACATTGATTCCAATACGATTTTATTCTTTTCATTAACCAGTGTGTCACCGGTTTTAATATCTTTAAATCCAACACCTGCAGCAATATCGCCCGCTTCTACACGATTAATCGGATTCTGCTTATTTGAATGCATTTGCATCATACGTGAAATTCTTTCCCTCTTTCCTGTCCGCATATTATAAATCGCGGAACCGGAATCGAGTTTACCGGAATACACTCTGAAGAAGCACAGCCTGCCTACAAATGGATCAGTAGCTATTTTGAAAGCAAGCGCCGAAAAAGGTTCGTTCACGTCCGGTTTCCTTGTTTCAATTTTATCGCTATCCGGATTTAATCCTTCCACCGGAGGAAGATCCAGTGGTGATGGTAAAAAGGCACATACTGCATCAAGCAAGGCTTGAACTCCCTTATTTTTAAAAGCCGAACCACATAGAACGGGCGAAAATGACATATCTATTACGGCCTTACGGACGGCTTCGAGCATTTCGTCTTTTGTGATCGAATCGGGATCATCAAAGAATTTTTCCAGTAATGCATCGTCATACTCCGCCACGCTTTCAATCAACTTCTGTTTCCACTCCTCCACTACCTCAACCAGGTCTTCAGGAATATCTATCACCTTGTAGGTCATCCCCTTGTCTTCATCATTCCAGACAATTGCCTGATTGGTAATCAGATCCACTACGCCGATAAAATCTTCTTCCGCGCCGATAGGTACCTGCAACGGAACCGGATTAGCTCCCAGCTTTCCTTTTATTTCATCAACCACATTAAAGAAGTCGGCGCCTGCCCTGTCCATTTTGTTTACAAAACAAATTCTTGGCACATTATACTTATCAGCCTGGCGCCAAACTGTTTCCGATTGCGGCTCTACACCTGAAACTGCACAAAATAACGCCACCGCTCCATCCAGCACACGCAATGATCGTTCAACTTCTACGGTGAAATCAACGTGACCCGGAGTGTCAATAATGTTGATGGAGTAATCCTTGGTTTCTGATAACACATGGCCCTGCTCGGTTGGGTATTTCCACGAGGTGGTTGTGGCCGCAGAAGTAATGGTGATACCCCGCTCCTGCTCCTGTTCCATCCAGTCCATGATAGCCGCGCCGTCGTGCACTTCACCGATTTTGTGACTCAGGCCTGTATAATACAGCACCCGTTCGGTGGTAGTTGTTTTGCCGGCATCAATATGCGCCATGATGCCAATATTTCGTAAATAATTTAAATCTTTCAACATTCCTCTAACTCCTCTGATCCCTAAAATCTGAAATGTGAAAATGCCTTATTTGCTTCGGCCATTCTATGAACATCGTCTTTCTTTTTTACTGCGGAACCTTCGCCTTTTGAGGCAGCGATAATTTCACTTGCCAGCCGCTCTTTCATTGTTTTCTCTCCCCTCAATCTTGCATAATGAATAAGCCATTTAATGCCCAATGAGCCCTTTCTTTCAGGTCTCACCTCCAGGGGTACCTGAAATGTTGCTCCACCAACCCGCCTGCTTTTTACCTCTACCGCAGGAGTGATATTATTCAGCGCCTTCTTCCATGTATCCAGTCCATTTTCGCCTGATTTTTCTTCAATTATACTGATTGCATCATAAAAAATTGAGTAGGCAAGACTCTTCTTTCCGTTTAACATCAGATTATTGACAAATTTAGTTACCAACGTATCGCTAAACTTCGGGTCAGGAAGAATATACCTTTTCTTGGGTTTCGCTTTTCTCATTCTGCTATATTTTCAATTTTATTTTTTCGGTCTTTTTGCTCCATATTTCGATCTGCCCTGCAGCCTTCCACTTACTCCTGCAGTGTCAAGCGCTCCCCGGATTATATGGTATCTCACCCCGGGCAAATCCTTTACCCTGCCACCGCGTATCAATACAATGGAGTGCTCCTGAAGATTATGGCCTTCACCGGGTATATAGGCATTTACCTCCTTGCCGTTGGTCAATCTTACCCTGGCTACTTTTCTCATTGCAGAGTTCGGTTTTTTTGGGGTGGTAGTATAAACACGTGTACAAACTCCCCTTCGCTGCGGGCAGGAATCCAGCGCTGGTGATTTTGATTTTGATGTCAGGTTTTTACGTCCTTTTCTTACTAACTGCTGTATAGTAGGCATTCTTTCTTATTTAATTTTTTCCTCAAGGCCTCAAAATTTCGGACTGCAAAGGTATTGAATTGAAAAATAGGATACAAAGTTATCAAAGACAATTTTGTATCCTATTCCATGCATAACGGCCTGTAAAAAGTGCTGTTATGCCTCACCGATTGCACCACCAAAATTTATCGGAAACTTAGGTGCTTCATTTGTTTTCTTGATTGGCCCGAAGGTTTCCTCATACTTTTTAATATTGTCCTCCAAAGCCACCAATAAGCGTTTGGCATGCTCGGGGGTAATTACCACCCGTGACTTAACCTTTGCCTTGGGAACCCCAGGCATAAGGCGTATAAAATCGATTACAAACTCGCTGTTTGAGTGTGCAATCATAGCCAAATTTGAATATACGCCTTCTGCTATTTCCTCAGACAACTCAATGTTGATCTGATTAGGATTGGCTGCTTTTTTCTTATCCTTATCATCTTTCATGCGTTCTTAGGTTAATACATCCTGACTTTCACTTTCCTGGCTTTCCCTGCTTTTTTCAAACTCTTCCTTAGCTGCAACTAGCCTTTCATACTCCTCCTTATTACCGACTATTATATTTTCGTATTCCCTCACTCCGGTTCCTGCAGGTATTAAATGTCCAACGATCACATTTTCTTTCAACCCCCTGAGGTAGTCGCGTTTGCCCCGAATCGAAGCTTCACTTAATACTTTGGTTGTTTCCTGAAATGAAGCTGCTGAGATAAAACTTTCAGTACCAAGCGATGCCTGCGTAATACCCTGAAGTGTGGGCCGGGATACTGCCGGTTCGGCATCTCTCACTTTTACTATTTTCAAGTCTCTGCGCTTCAGGTTTGAGATTTCATCCCTAAGCAGTCGTGATGTAATGATTTGCCCGGGTTTGCAGTTTTCTGAATCTCCTGAATCCGTCACTACTTTCATATCTAGTATCTTGTCGTTTTCTTCCCTGAAAACAAACTTATCCACCATTTGATTGGTCAGGAATGTCGTATCGCCCGGCTCCATTACAAGTACTTTTTGCATCATCTGGCTTACAATACCCTCAATATGCTTATCGTTAATTTTCACACCCTGTAGCCGGTACACCTCCTGGATTTCATTTACCAGATACTCTTGAACGGCCGTAGGCCCCTTAATAGACAGGATGTCGGCAGGTGTAATGGCTCCATCAGAAAGTGGCATTCCAGCCTTTACAAAATCATTATCCTGAACCAGAATATGCTTTGACAAGGGAACAAGATAGCGTTTTTTGACTCCGTCTTTGGATTCAATGAATACTTCCCGGTTTCCTCTTTTAATACCTCCGTATGAAACTACCCCATCAATCTCACTCACAACTGCAGGATTTGAAGGGTTCCGGGCTTCAAATAATTCTGTTACCCGGGGAAGCCCACCTGTAATATCCCTTGACTTACCAATGGTCCGTGGAATTTTTACCAGTATCTGGCCGGCGAGAATTTTATCACCGTGCTGCACGGCAAGGTGTGCACCTACAGGGATGTTATATGATTTACTTTTATCCTTTTCGCCATTGATGCGTAACGCAGGATTTTTAGTTTTATCCTTACTATCAATAATCACTTTTTCACGGTGTCCTGTTTGTTCATCAAACTCCTCGCGAAAGGTGATATTTTCTTCTATTGATTCAAATTCGATGGTGCCGTCGAATTCAGACAGGATCACGGCGTTGTAGGGATCCCAGAAACAAAGCTCATCACCTTTTTTAACTTTGGTGCCATTTTTCACCTTTAGAAATGCTCCGTAAGGTACATTGTTATTGTTTAGCACTTTCTTCGTTTTTGGATCAACCACCCTGATCTCACCGGAGCGCCCCATCACAACATTCACCTCTTCATTGTCACTGTTTGTAGT
>QIDJ01000258.1 GCA_003228395.1 Flammeovirgaceae bacterium | reverse complement strand
AAATATTAGAAAACAATTTGATAGCATAACGTAAAGACAGAAAGAACATGATTGCAGAGGAATTAATCAATCACATGATCCCGCCACTTAAATTGTCCGATTCGGCAGCAAAAGCCATTTCCTGGATGGAAGAAATGAGGTGCAAACAACTTCCGGTGGTTGAAAACAACAAATTCATTGGCCTTATTTCAGAGGAAATCATTCTTGAAGACAACAATATTGACAACATGGTATCCTCTTTCGAACTCACCGGGCTTGACTGTGTGGTAAGCATTGACCAGCACTTTTACGATGTAATAAAAATAGCTTCTGATCACAACGTACAACTTGTTGCAGTACAGGATCAAAACCAGGAATATTGTGGCGTCATCACGGTGCAGGACACCATTTCTTCCTTTGCCCAAACCGCTTCTGTACAGGCTCAGGGTGCAATTCTTGTGCTTTCGATGGATGCAAGAGACTACTCATTATCGGAAATCAGCCGGCTGATTGAAGGGGAAGGAGCTAAAATTTTGGGCAGTACCATACGCGATGACAGTACTGATCCACAGAAATTAAAACTTACTATCAAAATAAATCAAATAAATTTATCCCATATTGTAGCCACGCTGGAACGGTTTGACTACAAAATAATCGCTCGATTTCAGGAACCTAAAGTCATCGATGCAGATAAAGAGCGACTTGACATCCTTCTCAGGTATCTGAATATTTAGCATTAAGCATTTAAACATCCCTTTGAATGATAATAGGCGTACATGGCAAGAGTTTTAAGAAACGGGGAGGAACTGTTGTAGATGAAGTGTTTCGCATGCTGGAAAGCCATAAAGTAACCATACGCGTCTCTGAAAAATTCGATGAAATTCTCAGGCTGTCGCACCTGAACAGAAAATACGAAATTTATGCTCAGGATGATGACGGAATCAAGCTGGATTTTCTTTTTTCATTAGGAGGAGACGGCACGTTGCTGGAGGCGCTCACACATGTAAACAAGGCAGAAACACCCATACTGGGAATAAACACCGGGCGACTTGGTTACCTCGCAACCATATCGAGGAATAATGTAAAAGAGGCGATTCAGGCCATTTTTGATAATTCTTTTGAATTGGATGAGCGGATTCTGATACACCTGGATGATCCCGGGGATTTATTTAACGGCCTTAATTTTGCACTTAATGATTTTACCATAGTAAAGAAGGATACCTCCTCTATGATTTTAGTACATGCATATGTTGATGCAGAGTTTATGAATTCCTATTGGGCCGATGGTTTAATAACCGCCACACCCACCGGGTCAACAGGTTATTCGTTAAGCTGCGGGGGACCTTTAGTTATGCCTCATTCGGATAATTTTATATTAACCCCTGTAGCGCCGCACAATCTGTCTGCCCGCCCCATGGTTTTATCCGCAACCAGCAGGATAACATTTGAGATCAGTGGCCGGGCAGAAAATGTAATGATATCGCTGGACTCCAGATCGCGGATAATCCCATCCGGCACAAAGCTAAGCATCCGCAAAGAAGGGTTTAAAGCCAAACTTGTGAAATTGAAAGGATACCGTAACTTTGATACGTTACGACAAAAACTTAACTGGGGATTGGATGTCAGGAATTAATTATTGTTAATTATAATTTGTATAGGTAATATTGTCTAATTTTTTGAATTGTTGGCTTATTAGTAATCCATGAGAAAGGCCTTATTTTTTTTACTGTTTCTTATTAGTTTTTCGCTGGTAACAGATAATTCGTGGGCGCAATTTAACCGGAAAAAAATTAAAAGAAACAATAAACAGATGTCGAAATTCAAGGGAAATAAAAATTCTTTTACAAAACAGAAGCAATACGCTACGGTTGGATTTTCAATCAATGCCCTGAATTATTTTGGCGACCTGTCGCCACTAAGTGGTGCAGCGAGCACTGATATTGCATTTACCAGGCCGGGATTCAGCTTGTGGGGTTCCTACCGGTTCGGACCCCGATATACAGTAGAAGCCGCCTATACGTGGGGTACGGTAAGCGGCTCCGATTATAAGTCCGCAGATCCCACAGATGAAAATGCCGTGTTCAGATATATCCGGAACCTGAGTTTTAGAAACAGAATACACGAGCTATCGGCATTGTTTGTGGTGGACTACTTCGAAAATAATGCCACCTATATCAGCAGGGTCAAGCTCACACCGTATGCATTTATCGGAATTGCGGCATTTTACCACAACCCTGAAGCTAAAGTGAATCAGGAGAGTACGCTCGCCGAAGCCGGGCAATGGGTAAAACTCAAACCTCTTGGCACGGAAGGACAGAATAGTGATAAATATAATATCAACCAATACAAAAACCTGCAGGTAGCCATTCCCTTTGGAATCGGGGCACGGTACCGGCTTAACCAGGCATTGGATCTATCGTTTCAGCTTGGAATACGCTTTTTATTCTTCGATTATATTGATGATGTAAGCGCCAGCTATGTTGACCTTGGCGAACTTGATTCCGACCTGGCAAGAGAACTTTCTGACCGATCGAGAGAATTAACTTCAGCTAAATCAAATACACAGAGGGATTTTAACGTTATTGATGCATTTACCGGTGATCAGACATATATAGGAGCCGATGGAAACACATACGACGTTTTTGCAGGATACGGTAGCGATACACATCCGGACAACATCCGGGGTAATGCAAAAGATAATGATCTGCTTCTGTTCACACAGATACGGATTGCGTATATTCTTGGAGGATCATTCCGCAAGGCTAAATACAGGTAGCTCTTCTTTACAACTAACATCCGGAAATCTTTGAAATACATTATCCGAACCATAACGATTATTCTTATTTATGCAGGTGTTGCCGCCATACCTGTTAACGCACAGATCGATGAGATCGGATTTGGTCTTGGAGGACTTTCCTATACCGGAGACCTTGCGAGAGGATATAAATTACTTCAAAACAGACCTGCAGGTACATTTTTCGTCAGGCATAATATAAACGATCATGTTTCACTGAGATATGCCGCTACAGGCGGCATATTGTTGGGAGGCGATGCGAACAATCCCATCGATCCGTTTGCTGTACAGCGCAATGCTTCATTCCGTATCATCATCGTAGAGTTGTCAATCATGATGGAATACCATTTTCTTAATTTTAAATCCGGTTCCGCAAAGACCCGGTTTTCGCCCTATTTTACAGGTGGTCTGGCCTTATTTGGGATATCAGGAAATGCAGAAAAACCAGAGCCATACAGCAGTTTTCAGCCTGCTGTTCCTCTTGGGTTTGGCATGAAGTATATTATCAATCCAAAGTGGATGGTAGGATTTGAATTTGGTGTACGAAAACTTTTTACCGACTGGCTTGACAATGTATCGGAAGGCGACCCGCTTAAAAAAAACTATCAGTACGGAAACTGGTATGATAACGACACCTATTATTTTACAGGTATTACGCTAAATTATGCTTTCTACCGAATCCCCTGTCCTTTTCCTTACCATTAACCCCCCATCCGGAATTCATAATATTTTAAATAATTGGATTTTTTCGGGTAAATACCCTTAATTTTGCTAATCTTTTTATTATGAAAGAAAACGCTGAATTCTACAATTTACCCACTCATATTGCCGTTATAATGGATGGCAACGGGAGGTGGGCAAAAAACAGGGGAGCAGCCCGGATTTTCGGTCACAAAAACGCGATTAAGGCCGTAAGAGAGATTACAGAAGGATGTGCTGAAATAGGCATTAAATTCCTTACACTTTATGCATTTTCGACCGAAAACTGGAACCGCCCCAGGAAGGAAGTCAATGGGTTAATGGAGCTTCTTGTTTTTACACTTAGAAATGAGTTAAAAACACTCACAAACAACAATGTTAGATTAAAAACAATAGGTGATATTTCACTGCTTCCGGAAGCCTGCCAGAATGAGTTGCTGGAAGTAATGGATGAAACCAGACACAATGACGGGTTGACGTTGATTCTGGCGTTGAACTACAGCGGAAGATGGGAACTGACTGAGGCAGTGAAAAAAATAGCAGCCAGCGTACGTGCAGGAGAATTGGATATTAATGCAATTGATGTAAATACCGTATCGGAATATTTAAACGAATTTATTCCCGACCCGGAGTTGCTGATCAGAACAAGCGGCGAAATGCGCATAAGTAATTTTTTATTATGGCAAATTGCTTATACCGAGCTCTTTTTCACGCCAAAATTATGGCCTGATTTCCGGAAAGCTGATTTGATCGAAGCATTGAATGAATACCAAAAGAGAGACAGACGTTTTGGAAGAATTAGTGAACACGTAAAAACCTGATGACGGGCAGAAAATGAGGAGTCTGATTTTTGCATTATTATTAATCCTAAACGGTTCTTTGGTCTTTGCTCAGATCCGTCAGAGCAAAACATCTACAACAGAAACTACAGAAATCAGCTATGCCCAACCCCGTGAATTTGAGATCGGCGGTATCCGGGTAACAGGGCGTGAAATACTCGATCCCAATACACTTATATCGCTTACGGGATTAAAGGTAGGTGATCGCATAGAGGTGCCCGGCCAGGACATCACTGATGCCATCAAAAAACTATGGAAACACGGGCTGGTGGACAACTTGTCTGTTTATCAGGAAAAGATAGAAGACGGGAAAATTTATCTAATAATCGAATTAATCGAAAGACCACGACTCCGGAAATTTACATTTTCAGGACTCAATAAAACGGCTGAAAAAGAAATTGGAGAAAGCATAAGCCTGTACAGGGGAAAAATTCTGACGGAGGCAATTATCAAAAACACACAACTTACCGTAAAAAAATATTTTAAAGAAAAAGGATATTTGTACACCGACATTAAAATAAGCCAGATCAGAGATACGGTTTTACAAAATCACATGATCGTTCATGTTGACGTTGACAAAAAGTCCAAAGTAAAAATTTATGAGATTCAGATTTCAGGAAATGAGGAAGTCCCTGACGTCAAGCTTAGGAAAAAACTTAAGAAAACAGGTGAAATGGTACGGTTTACCCTGTTTAATGAACTGGCCAATCAGATTTTCACGATTACACCCAAAAAATTTGGCGAATTTTTCGATTCCACGCGTAACGTAAGCGGCGGGGATATGAAAACATTGCTGCAACGAACAGTAAAACTTAACATTTTCAAAGGTTCGAAGTATGTGAAATCGCAGCTTGATGAAGATATGAAAAATCTGATAAATTACTATAATAGTAAAGGATACCGGGACGCGCGGATTGTTTCAGATACCATCATCAAACGTGATGAAAGTACACTGATTCTGAAGATAAATGTGGAAGAAGGCCATAAGTATTATTTCAGAAATATACTATGGACGGGCAACTATGTGTACAAAGACTTTACACTTAGTAACGCACTTGGTATCAAAAAAGGTGATACATATGACCAGGAATTACTTGAAAAAAAGCTGAATTTCAATCCGCAGGGAACAGATATTTCAGGGCTTTATCTCGACAACGGTTACTTGTTTTTCAGGATCGATCCGATTGAATGGGTTGACGGGAATTCTATTGATATTGAAATGCGAATTTTTGAAGGGTCGCAGGCTACCGTGCGAAAAGTGATCATAAACGGTAACGACCGTACCAATGACCATGTGATACTGAGGGAATTACGTACGATACCCGGGCAAAAATTCAGCAGGCAAAACCTGATCCGTGATAATCAGCAGCTGGCGCAGATGGGTTACTTCGATCCTGAACAAATCGACATCAAACCTGTGCCGAACCCACAAGACGGTACGGTGGACATGATTTACAACCTGGTGGAAAGACCAAGTGATCAGGTTGAGCTTTCAGGTGGCTGGGGTGGTTTTTATGGGTTTGTGGGTACCCTAGGGCTGAGTTTTAACAACTTTTCATTGCGTAACATACCTCATTTTGATAAATGGAGGCCACTACCCGTCGGTGACGGCCAAAAACTATCAATCAGAATGCAGGCTAACGGCAGAGCATTTCAAAATTATTCGCTCACATTTGTCGAGCCCTGGTTTGGGGGCAAAAAACCCAATTCCTTTTCAATCAGTCTGAATCATTCCCTGCAGCGAGATATTGATCCGTTTACGAAAGAAACACGCGGTACACTCACGGTTGACGCCCTCACCGTAGGTTTCGGTAAAAGGCTTAACTGGCCCGATAATTATTTTACCCTGAACGAAGCGGTTTCCTATACCATTTACGGCTTTCAAAACTGGACATTTAATGCGCTTGGTTTTCCTGACGGCAATGCGCGAAGCCTGACATTCACCACCACAATCGCCCGGAACAGTGTGGATAACCCCATGTATCCCCGGTCCGGATCGCTCGTACAGCTCTCACTTAGCCTAACCCCTCCGTATTCGCTCTGGAACAACCTGGATTATGATAACGCCACCAACTCAGAGCGGTTTGAATACGTTGAATATCACAAATGGATGCTTGACTTTAAGCACTATTTAGCCATTTTTGGAGACCTGGTGCTTGAGTCGCGGGCGCATTTTGGATTTATTGGCTCATACAGTGAAAATGCACCTGTGGGTCCTTTTGAACGCTTTTTTGTTGGAGGGGACGGATTAGCGGGAGGAATAAATTCCTGGTTGCTGGGCACGGATGTAATCGGACTGCGCGGATATGAAAATAATGTTTTAACGCCTCCAAATTACAATCTCAGCGCCACCCCGATTACACAGGGGATAATTGAAGGAGGTACGATCTATAATAAATTCTCACTCGAATTACGGTATCCGATCACTACAGGTCAGGCCGCAACCATTTATGTACTCGGATTTGCTGAAGCCGGAAACAACTGGAACAACTGGGCGTACTTCGATCCATTCAATCTGTACCGGTCTGCCGGTTTCGGCGCCCGCATTTTTATGCCTGCATTCGGCCTTATCGGGCTAAACTGGGCTTATTGATTCGATACCGTTCCCCGAAGAAATGATGTCAGTGGATC
>QIDJ01000233.1 GCA_003228395.1 Flammeovirgaceae bacterium | reverse complement strand
ACCGCATTCAGGAAGAAATACATCAGGACCTGACATACGTAAGCGTGTATAGCTAAAACCCGATGTTACTACCTTTATATCCGTGTTGCTCCATGTCGCGGGCAGCATTTTCCACCTTACCTTTTAATTCTTCCTTGTATTGGCGCAAAGCTTTTGCTACTTCTTCCTCATAACTGCCGACAATGCGCGCTGCAATGAGGCCGGCATTTTTTGCTCCATCCAATGCGACCGTTGCCACAGGAATACCTGCGGGCATTTGCAATATGGACAAAATGGAATCCCATCCATCAATGGAATTCCTGGATTTTACAGGAACTCCAACCACTGGTAATGTTGTCAGAGAGGCCACCATTCCCGGCAGATGTGCCGCGCCACCGGCTCCGGCAATGATTACTTTCAATCCTCTTTCCCTGGCCGCTTCGGCATATTTGATCATGCGATGCGGGGTACGGTGTGCCGAAACAATAGTAACTTCAAAAGGTACGTTGAGTTCCTCAAGTATTTCAGCAGCCTCTGACATTACTTTCAGATCTGATTTACTGCCCATTATAATACCAACTTTTGGAGCCGTCATGATATTACTTTTAATGTTTTCTTAACAAATTCAACTTTAGCTTTCAGTCTTTCGGGATACCTGTCTGTGATAGTAACATGCCCCATCTTTCTGAAAGGCCTGGTATCCCGTTTCCCATACAAATGTACATGAGTTCCTTCGATTTTAAGTACTTCATTGATGCCCTCGTACCTGGCTAACCCATTAAACCCCTCCGCCCCAAGCAGGTTTACCATTGCAGTGGGTATCACAACTTCAGTATCTCCCAGAGGCATATTCAGAATAGAACGCCAGTGCTGTTCAAACTGAGAGGTGATATTACCTTCAATGGTTTGATGTCCGCTGTTATGTGTGCGGGGAGCAATCTCATTTACCAGTACTTCACCCTCCCTGGTGACAAACATTTCTACAGCCAGCAGGCCCGTCATCCCAAGGGTTTTTATCACTCGTTCCGCGGTTTCTTTTGCCCGTGTAGCAATATCACCTGTAATGTCAGCCGGCGAGAACAGGTAATCCACAAGGTTATGTTCAGGATGAAATACCAGTTCTACTGCCGGAAACGACATAATTTCTCCTGATTGGTTTTGTGCTACAATAACGGATATTTCTTTTTCGAAATCGATAAACCGTTCGATCAACCCTTTTTCATCAAATGCCTCGTCAAGCTGCTCCGGAGTATTTATAACACACACGCCCCGTCCGTCGTATCCTTCCCGCGCTAACTTATTAACCATCGGTATCCAGTTTTTCATAGCCCGTACTTCAGAGGCATTGTTTACAATTTCATAGGGAGCTGTTGGAATATCATGCTCCACGTAAAATAATTTTTGTGCTACCTTGTCCTGAATCAGGCGTATGATTTCCGGCTGCGGATATACTTCCTTCCCTTCCCTCTGTAATTTTTTCAACGCCGCTACATTCACATTCTCGATTTCTATGGTAATCAGGTCACATACTTTTCCAAACCGGTACACCGTTTCGAAGTCAGTGAGTTTGCCGGTTGAAAAGCGATTTGTCAACGCCCGGCAGGGGGCATCAGGATCGGGGTCAAGGATGGCAATATTGAGGTTAAAATCAATTCCTGCCTGTATCAGCATTCGTCCCAATTGGCCGCCTCCCAAAATGCCAATGCGGGTTTCAACGAATCGTTTATACATTACAGGAGATAATTAGAAAAGTGCAGGCAACTTTTCTTTGGCGGTAATGATATCTTCAAATTCGATCCCGGCTTTTTTTAATGAGTACATCAGGAACCTGATTTCCTTAACATGCACTTTGCCGTCAACTTCCGATATTCTGTAGAGCCAACCGAATGCCCGGAGTTTTTCTTCATCCCCACACATTTCTATTTCTTCCAGCGCCTTTTTATATACTTCTTTTTCAGGAAGCACTTTGGCATACCTGATAAAATTTCCGAGATATTCAGCAGATATACCTTCCTGTTGGCATATCTTTCTCAGCGCTTCTCCCTCTGACTCATCCAGTACTCCGTCTGCGGCAATGACTAAGTAAGAAAGCAACAGAAGTCCATTATTAAAATGATTGTCTGTAAGCATTGAAATTGAATCAATATTTGGAATAAAAATAGTAAAAAAAACAGAAAACCTTATGAAAGAATATCAGGAAGGAAAAATAATGCCCATATTTTCCATCAACTTGCTGGCATTAAAGCTTTTACAAATACCCTGATTGATCTTGTAGTCAAATACAATTTCGTTATGAATGATTTTGCTTGAAAAATTAAAGTTCGAAACGTGATCTGTCTCCTCGGCTAATTCTCCCAGTGTAATGTCATGTGTAGAAACTAATCCCATGCAATTATTAACAGCCAATTGATATATAAGCGCTTCTGCCCCTTTATGCCTGTCTTTCGAATTTGTTCCCTTTAAAATTTCATCCAACAGATAAAACACAGGTGCATCTGATGACTCAAGTAAGTCTAGTAGTTGCCTGATACGTTTAAGTTCTGCATAAAAAGATGAAATATGTTTTTCAAGATTATCCGTAGTACGCATTCCCGAAAATAATCTGACATAAGGGATCATAGCTTTATTTGCACATACCGGTCCTCCTGCAAGACCCAGCACCATGTTTATGCCCAGGGTCCGGAGAAATGTGCTTTTACCTGACATATTGGAGCCGGTGATAATGATGGATGTGCCTTTGCCCTCCATCACAAAATTATTACAAATTCGTTCTTTTCGGGCAATCAGCGGATGGCCTCCTTCTGAAATCTCTAGTTTATAAGCAACACCAATTTCAGGAAGGTTAAAATCGTCATGCGTAAATAAACTACCTGCAAGACTGCATACCGCTTCGAGAGTGGCTATGGCGTCTATCCAGGCAGGTACCCTGTTATTATTAGCCTCCTTCCATCTTTCGGCCTTCGACAATAAATGGATATCAAGCAAAAACATAAGATTCAGAAGGAAATAAAAACTGTTAGTCCGTGCTTCAAACCATTGCAGATATTGCTTAAGCAGGCGTATCTGACCGGATGCTAACATATTGGTTTCTTCCAGGTTTTTTTGAAGATCACGCAAATATCCGCATCGAAAATCTTTTTGCTCTGTTTTGATAATAAGTATGTAAAATGCTTTTATATCCTGTAAACTTTTTGAGGTGTAATCTCCGGTAGTTTTCGCAAGTTGAAATACTTTGCTTAACACCAGCCCGTTCAGAAATAATGAAAGGACAAACCAGTAATAGGGCAATTGAAACCAGATAAGCCCTGCAAGCGTTGTCAGTGTTATACCCGGAAGTAAAATTTTTAGCCCGTTTAACAATGTATTGGAATATACACGTGAGGGTGTTTGGAGCCATTCATAGAAGCCCGTAATATCGGAATCTGACTGGTTGTAGTGCATGGCAGACGCCTGGAATTCCTGCCGCCAGTCTGTTTCCGGCGCCAGCTCCTTTACGGCTTCCTGTCTGGATATAAGCTCCTCACGGGGTGCACAATTACTAAACCATGATGCAATTTTTACCCTGCCGGGTGTAGTTGATGCCCTGTTTACCAACTGATACAGCGAATGCTTCCCAAATATATCCAGGTCAGAGGAGTAAGGATGACGGTCATCTATAAATTCAGATCCGGTATCGAATCCGTAAATATCTCCTTCCAGGCGTTTTATCTCCTGCCCATTAATTTTCGCTATAAACTTTGCCTGATCCCTTTTGTACCTGATCTTATTGTGGTGGTAAACCAGAAACAGAAACAGTACGCCGGAAATAAACAATGCCAGAAAAGTAAGCGATGCATCTCTGTTGTTGGCAAAAATTATGGCTGCAACGAACCCGCTGAGAAAAACCGCTACCCGTAGAAAGGCAATGTATTTGTACTTTCCTTGTAAGTTTCGGGTTAAAGAATCAAACTCGTGAAAGCGTTGTTTAAAAAATTGTTTTTCTACCACTTTAATATTTTGGGGGTAACAACGGATTATTTGACGGAATTTTCGCCTTCTGTATTCACTGTAGTTGATAAAGATGAATCGCCACGCGTTTTTAATTCCTTATCCTGGGTTCGGTTATCGTTAAACCACGCAAGTAAGCTTACCAGACCAATAGTAAATACCATGTAATAAACAAAGGTAGGTACTGGTAACGGGTCACCTTTAGCGTAGGAGTGCAGGCCCGACAGGTAAAAATTAACACCAAAATAAGTCATCAGTACCGAACCGAAGCCGATTACCGCAGCAAAATTGAATGCAAAGAATCCTTTGAGCCCCGGAATAAAACGCATGTGTAAAATAAAGGCATACACAATAATTGTTGTAAGCGCCCACGTTTCTTTCGGGTCCCAGCCCCAATAGCGGCCCCATGATTCATTGGCCCATACGCCCCCGAGAAAATTACCGATAGTTAGCAACACCAGTCCCGCAATAAGCGTCATTTCTGTAATGAAGCTTAACTCCTGCACCGTAAGGTCAAGCCGGTGATGATTCTCCTTATTTTTAAGTATCATGATGATCAGACCCATAAATGCCAGTAAAGCTCCCAGTCCGAGAAATCCATAACTTGCTGTAATGGCCGATACATGTATGGTAAGCCAGTAGGAGCGCAGTACCGGCACCAGGTTTGTTATTTCCGGATCCATCCAGCTTAAATGCGCAACCATTAATATGATGCCGGCAAGAATCGCTGTAACCGACAACGTGATCGGAGATTTTTTCCTGAATAAAATACCTGCCAACAGCCCGGTCCATGCAATATAAATCATAGATTCAAAGCCATTGCTCCAGGGTGCATGGCCGGATATATACCACCTTAATATCAGCCCTGCAGTATGTACAACAAAGCCTGCAATAATCAGTATCCCAAGAGAAAGGATGATTTTCCGCAGCTGAATACGTGGGTTCAGGAGTTCCGCAAACAACACGATCAACAGCATAAATCCAACCAATGTATAGTAGGGAAACAATCTTTTAAATAAGTACAGTTTGTTATATAAAATTTCAAACTTTACTTTCAATGCCGGAGGCATCACTTCAGCGCCGTAGCGCTTCTGATAATTGCCGATACCGATAACAATATCGTCGGCTTCTTTATAATTGCCGGTAGAATCTGCTTCTGCAAGTAAATTAAAATATTGGGTGAATACAATTCTTACGAAAAGTGAGTCATCCTTGTTCATGCCGGTCAGGTCATCAAAGGGAGATACCCAATTGTTTTCTGAATGTTCAGGGATAGGAAATACGTTGAGAAAAGCACCCTGATAGATCATAAAAGCGATGTTGGCCCGTTCATCCACTGCAATAATTTCCTTATCGAATTTGGAGCGTTCCGATGGGTTCTTTGCAAACACTTCATCAACATAATTTTTAAGCTTATAATTTCCCTGTGTGTCAAAAAAATCATCAAACCGGGCATATTTTACACTTATACCCAGCAAATTCTTTACATCGTCATTACCAATTTTGATCATTGGAGTTCCCTGCCAATTTACCGGGTCAGCCATCATTCCGAGGAATACCTGCTCCGGGGACAATCCCTTCCAAACGCTTTTTTTCGTAATTTTTCGTACCAGGTCGCTTGCCAGTGTATTTATCGGAACCATACGGCCATCATTTTTCTGATACAATAATGTGCCAAACCTGGCGGCATGATCCTTGTCAACTGCTTTTACACCAGTATCTGTTGCCAGCGCATCAGGATTCAGACTGGTGAAGGCAATAATGAAGACTACTGCAGCTGTAATTGATTTTCGCTTATGGTGGATCTCATTTATGAGTTTGGATAATTGTGAAAAACGTGTGTTTCTTGAAAAAATAACGGCAATCAGGCCCGCTGCAAGCATTATGTATCCAATATAGGTAATGAGCGTGCCCCAGAAATCATGATTCAATGACAGAACGGTACCCTGTTCATCCTTGTCGTACGAGGCCTGAAAAAACCGGTATCCCCGGTAATTCAGAATATTGTTCATAAAAATCCGGAACGGTTTGATAATTCCTCTTTCCTTATCATGAACAATCACCTCACTGGCAAATGACGCCGGGCTGTCCGATCCCGGATACCGGTCCAGTTGAAAGTCAACCAGTTCGACGGTAAAAGGAATTTGTTGCAGAATGGAGCCGTATGAGATTGAAACATTTGTTCCTGAAATGTCGGTTGCTACAGGTTTGCCGATGATACCTTTACCTCCCAAAACCACCACCTCTTCGGAAGCGCTATTATCCGAAACGGAAAAAACAACTGCATCATAATTCCCCCCTTCATCCTGAGGCATGGAAACGAGTTTTAGTATTCCATTGGGAGTAAAATCCGATAACACGAAATTAACTCCATTTACGGTGTAGAGATTCCGCATCTGAAACGGATGGAAAATATTACTTTCCAATTCACCCTGTTCCTGTGTATTCATCGACATATAACTGATCGGAGCCGGGGCCCTGAATAACAGGTTCCCGTTGTCAACAATTACATGGATGCCATCCGCATGGGTGGTATCTCCAAAACTCAAATGAATACCCCCGATATCGGCAACCTCATTTTCCCGTATAAATTTATTTTGCCTTCCGGAAGGTCCTGAAATCACTAAAGTCAGGTACGTATTGCCCTCAGGGTCCTCGGTGAGAACCTGGGATGCCCGGGGAATAAACGCCTTAAGTTCAATAGAAACCGGAGAGGACCCGGATTCGAAACTTGCATTGAATTTGTTTTTAACCAGGTTCGAAAACAGGACATTTTTCTTGTAATGGGTAGTATCGGTTTCGTTAGTAACATTTACCTGTACATATATTTCATTAGATATATAGGTATTGGAGGACTCGCCTTCGCGTATGTGCATGATACCTTCAAAGCCGAAAAAGCGTGTAACTGCTGCTCCGATAATGATTACGATAAAAGCTGCATGAAACAGCAAAGAAGGGATTTTTGATTTCTGATACAGTTT
>QIDJ01000202.1 GCA_003228395.1 Flammeovirgaceae bacterium | reverse complement strand
CTGTTTTTCGCTGAATGCATAGATATCCCTGAAATCAGCCGTATCAACAACCGATCCGTAGTTCCAGGATTCACCGCCATCTACCGTGCGAAGAAATGTCCCCTCACTGCCACTTGCCCATACCACAAGATTGTCTATAGCATGTAGTCCCCGAAGACTGGAATTTACGGGCGACTCCATATGTTTTACGACAATAATCTGGTCTGTGGATTGACATGAAACTATTATCGAAACGGTAATAAAAAGCAGCGAAAGAGCTATTTCCCGGATACTTTTTTTATTCCTCATCGTATAAAAATGCATTGTATGCGGTTTGTAACTCAGACATTGCATGCATGTCCCCTGTTTCTTTTGCAACCGCTATTCCTTTTTCAAATATTTCTTTTGCCCTTGCAGCATCATTCAGTAATAAATATAACCTGGCAGCATGGTAATAGGTACCTGCATAGTCGGTATGATCATGCAAAAGCATGTCGAAATAAACTTTTGATTTATGTATATCAATATCAAACCATTCTGTGGCAAGCGCATAAATCACAAATGGATCGCCGGGATCCTCCTTCATGAATTCTTCCAGTTTTTTTACCCTTTCAATATTCAATTATACAAGCAATTTTTTCTATTATATTCTTTATTTTCGCTTCTTCAAAGTTTTTTAGAAATATTTTTTTTAAATACTCCCTATGAAGATTCTTGTTTGTATAACACATGTGCCGGATACAACTTCACGTATTGCATTTACTGATGGAGATACAAAATTTGATACGAACGGTGTGCAGTATATTATTGGCCCGTATGAAGATTATGCCATTGCCAGGGCTATAGAACTTAAGGAAAGTCATGGCGCTGCTGTTACAGTTGTGAATGTTGGCGGTGCTGAAACGGAACCGACCATACGTAAAGCACTTGCAATTGGCGCTGACGATGCGATTCGCATTAATGCCGATCCGGAGGATTCATTTTTTGTTGCAACGCAGATAGCTAATGTGGCAAAAGATGGCGATTATGATCTGATTCTTATGGGAAGAGAGTCGATTGATTTTAACGGCGGGGTTGTACATGGGATGGTAGGAGAATTACTTGGAATTCCCTCCGTATCGCCGGTGATGAAACTTGATATTGATGGTAACGTGTCAAAAATTGCCAGAGAAATTGAAGGAGGAAAGGAATTTATCGAACTGAAAATGCCCTTTGTTGCCGGTTGCCAGGAGCCTATTGCAGAATGGAAAATTCCCAATATGCGGGGAATAATGACTGCCCGCTCAAAACCCCTGAATGTAGTTGATCCGGTAGATAGTGAACACCCTGATAAACTGGTGAAATTTGAATTACCTCCACCAAAGGGTACCATTAAAATGATTGATCCCGGGCAAATGGATGAATTGGTTTCGTTATTAAAAAATGAAGCCAAAGTGCTGTAATAATCTGTAGTAATAATTTAAAAAAGATAAAATGTCTGTAATTGTATTTGTTGAACATGACGAAGGAAGAATTAAAAAATCTTCCAGAGAAGCGGTCTGTTATGCATCGGCTATTGATGCTGGAGATGTAATTGCGTTGGTATGCGGAAATGCAGAACCAAAAGAGATGGAACTACTTGGGCAGAATGGCGCTGACCGTGTGCTTCATGCCACTGAAAGCCGGCTTGACCATGGGGATATACAAGCGTATGCCAGCGTTATTTCACAGGCGATGGATAATGAAAATGCTGATATTGTTATACTGGCCAAGTCCTCGGTTTCAGATGCCGTAGCTGCCCGTACCGCTATAAAATCAAATGCTTCTTTTGCTACGAATGTTACTGAACTTCCGAACACTTCGGATGGATTTATGGTTAAACGAAGCATTTTTACGGGAAATGCCTTTGCCTGGGTAAAATTGCTGAAAGCGAAAAAAATTATTGGCATCAGTAAAAATGCCGTTGCATATAAGGAGGAGGGAGGAAGTGCTGAGGTTAGTGATTTTTCACCTGTTTTAAATGAGAGCGATTTTAACTCTACTGTTACGGGAAGAGATAAAGCTACCGGAGTGGTGCTGCTTCCGGAAGCGGAAATTATTGTATCCGGAGGCAGAGGGTTAAAAGGTCCGGAGAACTGGGGTATGATTGAGGATTTGGCTGAAGCGCTTGGCGCAGCAACGGGATGCAGTAAACCGGTGTCAGATCTTGAATGGCGTCCGCATCGCGAACATGTTGGCCAGACTGGAGTAAAAGTGAGTCCGAATTTATATATTGCAGTCGGAATATCAGGGGCTATTCAGCACCTGGCAGGCGTAAACTCAAGTAAAGTGATAGTTGTAATAAATAAGGATCCGGAAGCACCATTTTTTAACGCTGCAGATTATGGAGTAGTAGGAGATGCTTTTGAAGTTGTTCCGAAACTTACCGATGCCGTGAAAGCAATGCGTGACTGATGGTTAAATAGAAGATTGTGGATAAATTAAAACTTGAAATATTAGGTCTATCGTCGAGTCAGTCACAAACCGGATCGTTTGCCCTTGTGCTGGGTGAAGAGAAAGGTAAACGACGGCTTCCTATTATTATCGGTATGTTCGAAGCTCAGGCAATTGCCATAGAAATCGAAAAAATTCTACCAAATCGCCCGATGACCCATGATCTTTTCAAATCATTTGCACATGATTTTGATTATACGATCAGGGAAATCGTGATATCAGACTTGAAAGAGGGTGTATTTTTTGCGAAAATAGTGTGCGAAAGCCAGGAAAAGGTGATCGAAATTGACGCCCGGCCTTCTGATGCTATTGCTATAGGTCTGCGTTTCAAAGCTCCGATTTATACCTATGAAACCATATTGGCTGAGGCAGGTATAGAATTTACGGGTGAGGAAGAATCGGATTTCGGAGACGTGAAATCTGAACTGATGACGGAAAAACCGACTTCCGGGAAAAAGAAACCGCAGTCACTCAAAGACTTCTCTATTGAAAAATTAAATGAGATGCTCAAGAGGGCCATTGAGAAAGAAGACTACGAGCGGGCCGCCAAGATACGCGATGAGTTAGGAAAGAGAAATTAAATTGAGTTTGTCCGTTAACTTAGCTTGTTGAAAAATTACAATGCCTGCCCGCAGGAAATCCATTAATCCCCTACCAGGAGGGACAGTTATAAATAAATATATTCAATTTTTCTTTGATTAAATGACGTTATATACAGATTCTGATTAATTCGGATCAACCTAAAATCATACCCACCATAGTTGCAGAAAACAGGGATGCAATCGTTCCACCAAGTAGCGCCCTGAGTCCAAATTGCGATAATAAAACCCGTTTGTTTGGAGCCAGTGATCCGATGCCTCCAATTTGTATTCCAATGGAAGCAAAATTGGCGAATCCACATAACATATAGGTAGCCATAATTATTGATTTGGAATCACTAAAGGCTCCTTCTGCTTTGAATTCCGAAAGACTTACATAACCGATAAACTCCGTAAGGATTATTTTTTCGCCAAGAAGGCTTCCTACAAGGGAAATATCTGGTGTAGCAACCCCTATTATCCACATGAGTGGGGCAAACATATAACCTAATAGGAACTGCAATGAAAAACCGGTGTAGTTTCCACCTGAAATTTCTGCAATCCAGGCATTCAAATGTGTCCATCCGCCGATTTTCAGAAGTATGTAATTGGCCATTGCAATAAATGCCAGGAAAACAAGCAGCATGGCTGCAACGTTAACCGCAAGGGCAAGGCCTTGTGTTGTGCCTCTTGAAATGGCATCCAGCACATTACTACCTACTTTGTCCTTGGTGATCTCAATGTTCTTATCCACCGTTTCAGTTTGAGGATAAAGAATTTTGCTGGCTACTACAGCGCCCGGAGCTGCCATTATTGATGCTGCTAAAAGGTGTTTGGCGAAAAGGAGTCTTTGCTGGGGATCATCTCCACCTAAAAAACTTATATAAGCGGCAAGCACACCACCTGCAAGGGTTGCCATGCCTCCAATCATTACCAGCAGCACCTCTGACCTGGTCATATCAGGAATATATTCTTTGATCATTAGTGGAGATTCGGTTTGCCCGAGAAAAATATTGCCTGCTACCGAAAGGCTTTCTGCCCCCGAAAGTCTGAGTGTGCGGCTCAGCATCCATGCAAGCACATGAACTACCTTCTGAATGATACCCAGATAAAATAACAAACTGGTCAGGGCCGAAAAAAAGATGATGGTGGGAAGTACCTGGAATGCAAAGATAAAACCATACGTATCTGCATCCAGAAAATCTCCAAACAGAAATTCCGATCCTGCACGAGTAAAATCGAGAATCCGGACAAAGATTTTCCCTACAAATTCGAAAACAATACGGATAAAGGGAACTTTAAGAATGCCAACGGCAAGTAAAAACTGTATGGCCAATCCTGCTGCAACCACTTTCCAGTTGATATTTCTCCGGTTTGTACTGAAGAGATAGCAAATCAATACCAGCATTGCCAGCCCGAATGCCCCTCTGAGTATGGTTAGGAACAGGTTGTTTTTAGAATCGTAATGCTCTGGAATTACATTGCCGAGGCCTTTTGTTTGAGGGGTATTCGTAACAGAATCCAGATTTGCAGAGTTGGTAAGGCTATCGGTATGTTTTCCGGCTATTTCTTCTGTGTGTAAAAGCGAGTCCTGCGGTTCGGTATTTTGCCTTGAAAATCCCGAAACCGGGACCACAACCAACAGTAAAACGAAAACTGTGATTAGTACCTTTATTATACCAGTCATGCCAAACAAGTTAAAAACCGGTGTGAATATATAATTATTAAAAGGAAATAAAAAAGGCCTTTGTATCAGGCCTTTTGAATAAATTTAATTGAATTTTTATTCTTTCGTTACCGGCATGGCTGCTAATACGGCTTTACTGGCGCCATCTTTGAACTTATCAAAATTGTCAATGAATTTTTTAGCAAGAAGATTGGCTTTCCGGTCATAATCTTCTTTGTCGGCCCAGGTATTTTTTGGATTTAATACCTCCGAAGGTACACCCGGGCATTCATTTGGCATTTGCAAACCGAATATGTCATGTGTTTCATAGGAAACATTGTCAAAGTGTCCTTCCAGGGCAGCGGTGATTAGCGCTCTGGTAATTTTAAGTTTCATTCTTTCTCCCACGCCGTATCCTCCGCCTGACCAGCCAGTATTAACCAGCCATACGTTTGCTCCTGATTTTTGAATTTTTTCGCTAAGCATATCACCATATACTGTGGGGTGCAGCAGCATAAACGGCGCGCCAAAGCAGGCGCTGAAAACGGTTACCGGCTCTACAATTCCTTCCTCTGTTCCGGCTACTTTTGCCGTGTAACCGGAGATAAACTGGAATGCAGCCTGTTCCGGGGTGAGTTTTGATATTGGAGGCAGCACACCAAACGCATCACAGGTAAGGAAAAAGATATTTTTAGGTTCCGGTCCGGTGGACGGCACTGCAATGTTTTCGATGTGATCAATCGGATAACTAACCCGTGTGTTTTCGGTTTTAGTTGAATTGCTATAATCAACATCATTGGTGCCGGGATAAAACTCAACGTTTTCCAGGATGGCCCCTTCTTTAATTGCACGATAAATATCCGGTTCATTTTCTTCAGAAAGGTCAATACATTTGGCGTAGCATCCTCCTTCAAAATTAAAGACTGAGTCGTCTGACCAGCCATGCTCATCGTCTCCGATCAGTTTGCGATTAGGATCGGCAGACAAGGTGGTTTTTCCGGTTCCTGACAGCCCAAAAAACAGGGCAGTGTCGTTGTCTTTTCCAACATTTGCCGAGCAGTGCATTGACAATACATTTTTCTGGTGAGGAAGAATAAAGTTAAGGGCTGAGAAAATGCCTTTTTTCATCTCACCGGTGTATCCTGTGCCCCCGATGAGTGCGATTTTTCTTGTAAAATTCAGTATGGCAAAATTGTGCTGCCGAGTTCCGTCTTCTGCAGAAATTGCCCTGAAATTCGGGGCTGCTACTATGTGCCATTCAGGGGTGAAATTACTCAGTTCCTTCCTGTCAGGGCGCAAGAACATATTATAGATAAACTGGTTGGACCAGGGTAATTCTGTAATTACGCGAATATTCAATCTATACCTTTCGTCGGCGCACGCATAAGCATCTCTTACATACACATTTTTGCGATTGAGGTAGTCAACTACTTTATCATAAAGTTTATCAAATTTTTCCGAGTCGAACGGAAAATTTATATTTCCCCACCACACGGTATCTCTCGTAATATCATCTTTTACGATGAACCTGTCTCTCGGTGCACGTCCTTTAAATTCATCAGTGTCAACGGAAATTGCTCCTGAGCTTGTGCGTATGGCCATATCCTTCTGTATGGCTATCAACTCAAGTGCATCGGGAGTAAGGTTCCAAAGCGCTGTAGTACGGTCTAATCCGAGATAGTCTAATGATTTTATTCCGGCAGAAGTTTGAAATTGTGTCATCGGTTATTTTTTTGGATTAATGATAAAAACCTGATATAGTGTAAATATAATAAATATCAGGATTGAATATATATGATTTTTATCAGTATATACGATTGCCAACTTCACATTTGGTATTTTGAATCAATGCCATTAGATTAGGCCGTTTGTTTGCAAAAAAAATGCTATCAATTTGAAAAGAATCACCATTGTAATATGAGTAACGATCTTCAACAAAAAACCATATTTGGCCACCCGAGGGGATTAACTACACTTTTTTTTACAGAAATGTGGGAGCGTTTCAGCTACTATGGTATGCGTGCCATACTCGTTCTTTTTATGACAACATCTGCTGCCCAGGAAGGACTGGGATTAAGTGTAGAAACCTCAGCCGCAGTGTACGGGCTTTATACGGCAGGCGTTTATTTGCTGACGTTGCCCGGAGGGTGGCTGGCTGATAATATTTTTGGCCAGCGAAAAGCCATCTGGTATGGGGGTATCTCTATCATGATCGGCCATATGTTACTTGCTATACCGGGAAGTCCTAACATCTTTTTTCTCGGTCTGATGTTTGTAGCTGTAGGAACGGGTTTATTG